>JAJRPT010000237.1 GCA_024280675.1 Bacteroidota bacterium | reverse complement strand
TACAAAAGAGTTTACAAAGAATATTTCAAGCACTCCACCCCCATCCTTCCTCCAGGATTTGACCATCTGGCAATTAAGGAAATTGATGTTTGGGAATCTACCACACAGGCCACAAACACCAAGGTACACGAAGCCATTGCAATCGATATGCTAGAGGAGATAGGCAGGGGCGAAAAATACCCTCAATCGGTCTATGACAAGGTGGTACGAACGGGCGAGGTAGAAAAGGGCAGGTTTCAACTACTTGATTCGACCAAGTGGGAGGTAGATTATACTCTTGGGACGCTTAGAATAGAGAATCTCTCACCCGACAAACACTATGCCGTATCCTACCGAATTGAGGGTCCGGGTTTTGGCCCAGAGGACGATCTCTATGTTGGGAATCTTTCGAGTGAAAGCGTAGAGTACCTGTCTGGGAAAAGAGACCCAACCGATCCGCAAATGCTGGTGTTGAAATTAGTTTACCGCTCAAACATGCAACCAAACTACAAGAACATTTGGTCACGTCAGATGAAAAACATTTATAATCTTTCGGCAAGCAATGTCCAAGCCGAAGAGTCTACGATTGGAGTTTATTATGTGCGTGAGTCCAACGATTCGGTGGATGTGCTGGAAGGCTCGGCAGAGAAAATTGTGACTATACTGGGAATTGACAGGTCTGACAAATCTGGTCAAGCACGTCCCGACGGTGAGTTTGATATGAGGGAACCATATTTTAATGCAAGAAGAGGAGAAATTACATTCCCATCACTTGAACCATTTGGCGAGGGATTGGAAGAGTATTTCGACAAACTTGGCAGGCGAAATGTTGCAAACAAATACACATTCCACGATGTCTACGACACCACATACGATGTCGCCCGGCAGAACACCGCGCGAGACCGTTTTGTAATATCGGGTGAGGTTGCGGGAAAGTCTTCCAATAGAATCCGGCTTGGTGCATTTAATTTGTCCCCTGGATCTGTACGTGTTTTACTCGATGGTGTACAACTAAGGGAGTATCAAGATTATGTCGTCGATTACATATCAGGGACGGTTCAACTAAGAAACCCTCGTGCATTGTTGCCTAATGCTAATATTAAGGTGGAGTTCGAGCAGCAAGACATATTCCAAGTCGCCACCAAAACATTGGCTGGACTGAGGGCCGACTATAATTTATTTAAAAAGCGTGCTATTCGTTCAGATATTGGTTTTACATTCATGCACTATAATCAAGCGGCGGTGGTCGATAGGGTGCAACTCGGACAAGAACCTGTGGCAAACACAATGCTTGGCTTTGATTATACAATGGACTGGGATACCCCTTGGATCACCAAGGCACTAGACGCACTGCCTTTCTATGATACAAAATCGAAATCAACAATAGATTTAACCGCAGAATGGGCGATGATAATCCCTGAGCCAAATAAAAGGAAGTCTGAGATTCCATCCGATGACGGAGAATCCGTTGTCTATATTGATGATTTCGAGGGAGCTCAACGCAGAATCACACTTGGCTTGAACCCTTCACTTTGGTCATATTCCTCGCCCCCTGTAAACGATCCACTCGATAAGACAAGCGAGATGTCATCACTTCAAAGGGGGGAGATGTACTGGTTCCAATATTTTATTGGAAGGGAGAGGAAAGTAAATATTTGGCCCAACCAAGAAAATGTAGTCGGACAAACCAGAATCAGCCCACTCGAGATTCATTTCGATCCTGACAAACGTGGTATTTACAATCGTAATGAAAAATTCCTAGACGAGCGAAATGGAGAACATTATGACCCAGCAAACAAGTACGTCGATTCGACTGGAGAAGATGGAAGGATAATCAGAAACAGGGTTTGGGGCGGAATGCAGAGATTATTTTCTTCATTCAATACAAATTTTGATACAGAGAATATTGAATTCATTGAAATACGTATGAAAATCAATGCCCAAAATAAAGGAACGACCAAGCTGTATCTTGATTTGGGTCAAATTTCCGAAGATGTCATACCAAATAAACTCCATGACACAGAAGATGGCATCACAAGGGATTCGCCCCAGATTAATGGAATGATAGACGAGGGCGAAGACCTTGGTATCGATGCAATGAACAATCAAATGGAGCGTGGCGAGATAGAAGATGATTCAGAGAATGCAATCAAAAAAGAGCCTTATCCTTTTCCTTTGAACCAAGAGGCTGACCCCGCCCGGGACGATTATTCATTTAATTTCAACAAGGATGACGCTCAAAGAGACCCCGAAGATTTCATTCGTTATAATAATTATGAGAATAATTCAAGACAGGCTTCCTCTGGCAAGTTCCCGGATTCGGAGATACTGAACCCAAACAATGGGACGGCGGTTGCACTCGACAATTCTTATTTTAGATATGAAATCAACATTGCCGACCTTGACCCAGACTCGAATCCACAAATTGTTGGTGGTAATCCTGCTAATGGCTGGTGGCAGTTTAGAATTCCAATTCGCAAACCAACTATTGCTCATCCCAATGCAACATTTTCTAACATCCAATACATTCGTCTTGTGGCACAAGGTGGAGTTTTCAAAGCACAGATTGCAGACTGGGCACTTGTTGGCTCACACTGGCAACGCATATCCAACTTCCAATCAAATGTCGAGCCCGATGATTCGGTGATGAGTGTTGCATTTGTAAATATTTTCGATAACGCACGAGCCCCAGATTATTACACAATGCCGCCCGGTGTGAGGGCTCCACGCCAGTTCAACACACCAGACCCTAATCAGAATATCAAACTAAACGAGCAGTCCTTGACTGTTTCTGTCAAGAATCTCAGGTATGGCGAAGAACGAATGGCAGTTCGTATCTTCCATCAGCTTGACTTATTTAATTATAAGAAGCTCAAATTTTTCATTCATGGAGACGGTTCTTTGCCAATGAGTGTGGAGCGTGGCTCAATTCCCAAGGCAAATGTTTTTGTGAGGTTTGGAACGGATTCGGGCAATTATTACGAGTACCGTCGTCCCCTTACCCGTGGGTGGCAAGACGTGGATATAGATCTAAAATTTTTAACAGAAAAGAAACTTGAGCAAATTATTTCCAACGCACAAATGAGCAAGAGGAAGACCTTTGTGGACTCAAAAGACCCAATGGCAACTTATGCCGTTCGAGGTTCTCCAATACTGACCAATGTTAGATTTTTTGGGATTGGCATAGAAAACCCTTCTGAGCAATTCCCAAATGAATTGACTACATCGCTTTGGTTTAATGAACTTCGTCTAATTGATGCAAAAGATGACACCGACTGGGCGGCGCGCGCTTCGATCAACATGAAGTTAGCAGATTTTGGCACAGTGAACGCAACATACAACAGACGAGAACCCAAGTTCCATCAGCTAGAAGAGCGATTTGGTGACAGAAATACGCAAGGAGACTTTTCTTTTACAACTCAGGGTAATTTTGAGAAATTCTTGCCAAAGGGTTTCAAAAGAGCAAAAATTCCAATAACTTACTCCCACTCCGAATACAATACCAATCCAGAGCTAATCGCAAACAGCGATGTGGAAATGGAGTTGGTTTACAAGACCGCTCGTACTCTAGGAAAATCAGAATCAGAATCACAAAGCATAGCAGACTCAATAAGGGAGCGATCTCAAACACTGAGAGTCCAAGACTCTTGGGCGATTACTGGTTTAAAACTAGGAATACCGGTACGCCATTGGTCTGTCAATCAGACGGTAAACAAATTAATATTTTCATATTCTTACGCTCAAGAATACGAGAGGAATCCTATTTACAGTGAGAAATTCTATTGGGTTTGGGATATGGAGCTTGGCTATGCAAATAAAATTCCAGATCTTCTGACACTCAAACCATTGACCGTTCTCAAAGACATGCCAATTTTGGGTGTCTATAATAAATGGAAGTTGAACTTCTTGCCATCTCAGATTGGTGGAAATCTAAAGATGCAAAGAGGCCGTCGCACAGAGCAATCAAGATATTTAACATTTGCCAGCCCCGTGATAAGAGATTTCACCGCCGAGCGAAATGCCAATTTCACATGGAAGCTCTCCCAGGGTGGTTTTCTCAGTCCAAGTTTTGATTATAATTTCACGACCAGATCCACTCTTTTGGAGCTTGAGCAAGAACTAAGCGGCAGGCAAAGAACAGGCGGCGAGATATTTGACGAGATGTTCTTTGGCCCAAAAGGAATAAACTGGGGGCAGAACACTCAACATAATCAGAATGTCACAATTTCATTCAGACCCCTAATGCCTGATTTTTGGGGATTTAGCCGGCAAATGTCACTTACTGGTTCCTATTCATCGGATTACACTTGGAACGACCCTCTGCAACCCGATAAGACAATAGCCGATATTGCCAAGAATGCCCAATATGGTGCCTCACTTAGGATGAAGATGGATTTTAAATTAAAGAGGCTAGCAGACTCATGGTTTGGATCTGAGAATCTCACAGGACCACCCGATGGCTATTTGGATTCATCTCTGACAAAATCTATTTTCAGAAATATTGGACGTACTTTCAAGTTCATATTTTTGGATTACGACAAAATTAATTTTAAATTTAATCAATCTACAAACTCGACAAATCCAGCAGTTTATGGTCAGACGGGGATGGAGAACTTCTGGACTCGTGGACTTGTGGGTGGTGATTCAGAGCTTGACTTTGGGCCTTCATTCCCCTATCAGATGGGCTTGATTTCTAATCCGCATGGATCTATTGGCATTACATCATCGGATGGTTTCCCATATTTTGGGTTCAATACAAAGCCTGGTCTTCGTCCCCCCAATGCCAATTTCACTGACTCTTACCGCCAGACAAATAAATTTGACATATCCACCTCTCGTCCTCTTTGGCCGGGAGCCGTTTTGGATTTAAAATGGGAGACTAGCACTGGATACAACCTGACCAAGCAGATTAAAACCGATGCCGATGGGGTGCAGTTTATCAAATTTTCAAATGGGAATGAAACTCTTGAACGCTCATACATTTCATTGCCGTCGGTTTTTGGATTGAATTTATTCGACAATAATGTCGAAAATATTGTGTCACTTTTCGAGCAAAACAGAGCCATACTCGAAGCCGACCCAGAATTTCAAAAGCTCGATGATGTCGGAAAAAACAGGAAAATCAACGAACTTCTTTCTCAATCATTCTACGATGGACTCGAAGCATTTAGTTTTTCTGGGGCAAGCATTGGCAGATTTCTCCCTTCGCTCAACTGGGCAATTCGTTGGGAGGGTCTGGAGAAATGGGGGATTTGGAATGATTACCTGAAGAAAATCCAAGTAGATCACGCCTATCTTTCCCGCTACAGCGAGTCGGTAAGAATCGATGACAACGGTCGTGCCATTCAAAATCAGCAAGTGAACACTGGCTTTCAACCCGTGATCGGCATCACTTTTTCTTTTTTAGAGGACAAGATGGACGGCACTTTGACAGGTTCGGTAAAGTGGAACAACACCAATGGCTACAACTTAAACTCTGCTGCAAAATCAACAATAACCTCTCAGCAGTCCAACGAATTTACAGCCCAAGCGGCTTATACACTCAATTCCTTCCAATTCAAACTACTCGGAATTTCGCTTGAGAACGAATTGGAGTTTAGCTTCACGGGATCTTATAAATTCAATGGTCGTGGAACATTTGACATAATGGACACCGAAAGTTTTGAGGGCGGGGAGCAAAGAGGCAGGGTACTCGACGGCTCAACGGTAATTTACATTGAGCCACGAATCCGTTATTCTCTTTCAAAACGCCTAACCGCATCATTTTTTGTCCGATACGATGGGACATTTAACGAAGGTGCAGCCAACCCTGGTTTCTACTCCACTCAAGTTGGCTTAGATGTCAGATTGTCGATTGCAGGCGGAAGATAGCACTATCTTTGCCCTGCCTCTTACTACTTGAGTGACCATCTAAGATAAAATAGTGACTACTGCAAAATAAGACATGAACCCGCCGTATATTGTCAGGGGCAGTGCAAATATAAGTGCAAAATACTTTTCCTTTTTCTTTATCGGAGCAAAGAAATAATACCAAAGCCCAAGTGTGGAAATAAAAAATAAGACAAGTATCTCAAGCTCGTAATTGTAATTAATCTCTGGTGACAAAGACTTGCTAAGGCTCAATTCACTTGCGTAAATCCTAATAGGAATTTCAGATAAATAAAAGGCCTTCCCAAAAGACAGCACTTCATTTGAATCATTTTTTGAATTCATTTGAATATAAAAGCTGTTTGTCTTATGCTTTTTGAACTGATAACTAAGCTCGAGTGTATCATTTTTTCTCACATCAAAGTATGGAGTGGTGACCATTCCCATTGGATAGGCCACAAACCACTCCTTGCCTACATGCTTGTAAATATTAAAACTAAGGTCTTGGCCAGTGTCATTGACAAGCTCAATTTTTTGAACTACACCTTCCTGTCCATAAGCAGGCAAATCAATACTTGGGAATATGAACAAAAAGCATTTATAACTAAGAAGTATCCAAAATGGAATTGGCAAAGCTCTTCTTAATAGAAATTCAAAAAGACTGCTAGGGCGCCGGTGCCAGTTTGTAATTATTGTAGCCCAATAGATGACAAACAGAGTAAAGGTAAATAAATATATAAAATTTACCCAGTTAATGTGTCTAAGATAGCTTTTGGCTAGCTCCAATATTGAAAATATTTGCTCCATAATGTTTGTGTATCGACATTATTTTACTAATTCTTTAGTGCGAGTGTTCTGTTTCGCTCTTTTTCATTTCGGCATATAAATAATAAGCATTATTCAAAGCTACCTTAATTCCTTTCTCCAGAGGTGCCAAAAGTTTGACTTCAACAAAGCCATCCGAAACTATCCCAGCTATAACTTCGAGCGGGGAAAATTTTATTTCTTCATAGCTGTCATTAATTTCTTCGTCTGTTATAAAAATATAATACTTATTGTCTTGACGTATTATCCCCGCCTCTGGAATAGACAAGCTCATATTATTGGAAACCAGGATTTCCCCTCTGATATAAGTTCCTGGGATTAAAAGCCCGCTTTTGTTTTCAATATCTGCGTGAAGGTGTATGGCTTTAGGGTTTTCCTCAAAAGTCTTTCCGACTGAGTATATTGTTGCATACAATTCATTGTCAGGTCTTGATTCAATGATTAGCCTTGCTCTTTGTCCTTTTTTTATCTTGTTCATATCTTTTTCAAACACCATAAGATCTGCATGTATTTTGTCTATATTTACAATCTCGAACATCTCTGCACTAGGCAACACATATTGACCTAACTTAACCTTTACCTTTTCAACATACCCTGATATTGGACTGTAGATTGGGACATTTTCATATAATTCATTGTTGAGCAAACGGCTTTGTTTTAAACCAAGCAGCTTTAGCTTAATCTTAAATCCCTCAACCTCGCCCTTTAATGAAAGGTAATCAGCCTTTGCTTTTTGGTAATTTTTACCCGAACCAATCTTCTCATTATAGAGACTTTCCTGCCGCCTGTATTCAGCCTCAAGATAAACTAATTGGTTCCACTTCACTATGAAATCGGTTTGCAACTTAATTAAATCAGGATGATTGAAATATGCTAGCACTTGACCTTTTTGCACCTTATCACCTTCGATAACTTTAATCGAATAAATGTTTGCTCCAATTATAGCCGTAACGCTGGCTTCATTTTGAGGAGGCACTTCAAGTTGCCCATTCACCTTCACATATTCCCCCATATTTCGATAGGACAATGTGTCTATGACAAGGTCTAAAGCCTTTATTTGCAGACTTGACAGATGTACTTCTTCGGCATGCTCCCCTTCGTGTCCATGTTCGTCGCCGTGGTCATGCCCTTCGTGATCGTCGTGGTCATGCCCTTCATGTTCGTCGTGATCATGTCCTTCGTGATCGTCGTGGTCATCATGCCCGTGCCCTTCGAGGTCATCTTTCTGTTCTATTTTTTTCGCTTGCTCTTTCTCTTTTTTTGCGGAATTGCCACAGGAAACAATGACCAGAGACAATGCAAGGATTAATGCGATTGCTTTTAATTTTATATTCATTTTTTTTACTCTTTTATTTTTTTTATTGATTGATTAAATATTCCAAAGAAATAACTGCTTGGTTGTACTCGTTTAAAGTATTAAGATAGTTTATTTTGATTGTAACCCCTTGGTTTAGGCTTTGAAAATAATCAAGATAATCTATCTCGCCACTTTCAAAACTCTTTTGTGAATTATTGATAATTAAGTCTGCATTAGGCAATGCCATCTCATTGTAAAAATCTAAGCTCTTCTTGTATTTCTGAACTTCAAGAACTTGTTGAGTAGCTTTGTTTTTAATACTCAGGTTAAAATAATCGGATTCACTCTTGGCAATTTTCTCTTTAATTTTTGCCGACTCAATGTTTGCAGAATATGAGCCAAAAAACAATGGAAGTGAAATGCCAGCCTTCACACCAGAGAAACGGTCACCGGCGCCAGCAATACCACCGCCCTCAAGTGGTCCACCGATAAGTGTTTGGTTAAAGTAGGCAATAGAGAAATCTGGAAAAATCTTCGCAACTTGAACAGAATGCTCAGCCTTTGCAATCTCTATTTTCTGCTTTGCATAATCGATAGCAGGATTGCTTATCTCACCAATTTGATAGGAATCATCAAATACTTTTGCACCCAATCCATTTGGTTTGAAAACTAAATCATTGCCACTGTTTAGCAAAAGACTCAATTCCCACATCTTTATGTTAATGTCTGAGATTAATATTTTCAGCTCATTTTCTATTTCCATTACTTTTGTCTGTGCTGTCACATTCTCTAAATAAGTGCTGGCTTCGGTCTGGTATCTTATTTTTGCAACTTGGAGAAACCTCTTATAAATTTTGTCTAGGAAAACAAGCAGCTTCTGTTTTTCGCTTAAATAGGACAGTTCATACCACGAAGTCCTTATATTTCTTATCAACACCTTCTCTGTCATTTCAAGCATTTGCCCGGAGGCTATTACTCTTTGATCTGCAAGATTATACCTACTGGTATAAACGGTTGGAAATTCAAGACCTTGTTCGATCTCAAATGAAAAATCATTCTCGAACGAGCTGTACTGGCCAAGTTGAACACCGACATTGGTCTTGTCTATGTTCAATGCCTTAGCAGTCCCAGTTTTTTCCAACTCAAGATTAAGCCGTGCAGTTCTTAGATTCCCGTTATTTTCCAATGCAATAGCTATGGCGTCTTCTAGCTCTGTTATCACCTTCACCTCCTTTGCCTCCTTAGCCTCCTTTGCCTCCAATAACTGAGGTGAAAGGACTGCAAAAGATATGATTAAGAGTATAGCCGTGGCTATTTTTGCACTAGGTTTAAAATTGATTGTGTTCTTGCTTTCGGTCCACCGGTAAAGTATCGGCAATATGAACAAGGTAAGCAAAGTAGCGGTAAGCATCCCACCGATAACAACTGTGGCAAGAGGTTGTTGCACTTCGGCACCAGCCGATCTGGATACGGCCATAGGCAAGAAGCCAAATATGTCAGTGAGTGCCGTCAGCATGATTGGTCTAATTCTCCGTTTTGTACCAAGACGAATCCTCTCGTCGAGGTCTTCCACCCCTTCTTCCTTCAACTCATTCCAACCAGAGATAAGCACAATTCCATTGAGAACGGCCACCCCAAAGAGCACAATAAAACCAACCCCTGCCGAAATACTAAATGGCATATCACGCAGGTATAAGGAGAAGACCCCACCAATTGCAGCCAGCGGAATCGCCATATAAATCATTGAAGTTTGCTTAAATGACTTCAGTGCAAAATATATTAGGAGGAATATCAATGCCAAAGAGATTGGCACCACAATTTTCAGACGACTTGTTGCTCTTTCAAGATTTTCAAATGCACCACCATATCTGATATAATAGCCAGTTGGTAATTCTAGTTGCGAATCTAGTTTATCTTTAATTTCGGCAACAAGAGATTTTATATCCCGGCCTCTTACATTGATTCCCACATAAGTTCTTCTGTTGGTATTGTCCCTGCTGATTTGCATCGGGCCAGGGCTATAGCTAACTTCTGCCACTTCACTAAGCGGTATTTGGGTTCCGTTTTCGAGTGGAACAAATAATTGTTTTATATCGTCAATACTTTTCCTGTGTTCGCTTGCAAGCCTGACCACCATGTCGAATCTTTTCTCACCTTCGAATATTACTCCAGCAGCTTGACCTGCAAAAGCCGCTCGAACAATTTGATTAAGCTCACTTACATTGAGCCCATATTGTGCAAGCTTGTGTCTTTTATATTTTATGGTCATCTGAGGGAGACCACTTGTTGCTTCTGCCTTCATGTCCCCAATCCCTGGGGTCCCAGCAATAATTTTTGAAATCTCATTTGCTTTCTCTGATAATATACTTAGGTCATCGCCATAGAGTTTAATTGCAATATCCTCTCGTACACCTTCGAGTAATTCATTGAATCTCATTTCGATTGGCTGAGAGAATTCATAATTTACACCTGGAATTATTTCCACCGCAGATTTCATTTTTTCTACTAATTCATCTTTGCTTTGGGCCGATACCCATTCGCTTTGTGGTTTTAGTATTACAAAAATATCTGCTACATCCATTGGCATTGGGTCTGTGGGAATTTCTGCCACACCGATACGGCTGACAATTTTTTCTACCTCAGGGAACTTTTCCAAGACTATTTGCTCGACACGAGTAGTTGTTTCAATCATCTCGCCAAGAGAACTACCCGGCTTTAGTATGGCGTGAAAAGCAATATCCCCCTCGTCTAGTTGTGGGACAAACACAGCTCCCATTTGAGTGAAGGTATAGACAGACAAAGCCAGAGCTAGCAATGAGCCTATTATTAACCATTCAGCTTTTTTCATCACTTGAACCAACACCTTGTCGTAGGTTCTTTCAATAGACGCAATTATTTTATCACCAATGGATTTTTTTACCTTTGCTTTGGTTTTACCCAGAAGTAAGGCAGACATCATAGGCACATAAGTAAGGCAGAGTATCATCACACCACCCATTGCAAACATGAAAGTAAGAGCCATTGGCTTGAACATTTTCCCTTCAATTCCTTCTAGTGCGAGAATCGGCAGAAACACAATCAATATTATAAGCTGACCAAAAAAAGCAGTGTTCATCATTTTGGAAGAAGCCTTGAACGTAATTTCATCAATTTCACCTTTTCCTATTCTTTGCTTTTTTATTATTTTTTCATTGATGAGATAAACGGTAGATTCTACTATTATTACTGCTCCATCAATTATAATTCCAAAATCAATTGCACCGAGGCTCATCAAATTAGCCCAGACACCAAAGATATTCATCATCACAAATGCAAACAATAGTGACAGTGGAATGGTCGATGCGACGATTAAGCCACCTCTCCAATTCCCAAGCAGGATGACCAGCACAAAAATCACAATCAAGGCACCTTCTGCCAAGTTTGTACTAACTGTTTTAGTAGTTTGCCCAATTAATTTAGATCTGTCAAGCAGTGGCTCGATTGTCACTCCTTCGGGAAGTGATTTCTCAATTTCCTTCATTCTTTCCTTGACAGCATTAATCACTTCATTGGAATTTGCCCCCTTGAGCATCATCACAATACCGCCCACAACCTCGCCTTGCCCATCTTGTGTCAGAGCCCCATACCGGACCGCCTTGCCATATCGAACTGTAGCAATATCAGCTATTGTGATGGGAAGACCATTGACGCTTTTGAGCACTATATTTTCAATATCATCGATGCTTCTGAGAAGACCTTCTCCTCTTATGAAGTTAGCCATGTGATTTTTCTCTATATAAGCACCACCCGTGTTTTGATTATTATCCTCTAGTGCTTTGAGTACATCGACAATGGTCACCCCGATTGCTTTCAACTGGTTTGGGTTAATTGAAATTTCGTATTGTTTTACATCCCCTCCAACAGCGTTGATTTCGACAACACCTTCGACCATCGCCATTTGCCTTCTTACTATCCAATCCTGCATTGTTCTCAGATCTGAGTAAGAGTACTCGTCTTTAAATTCTGGTGCGACGGTGAGAATATATTGATAAATCTCACCCAGACCAGTGGAGATTGGACCCATGGAAGGTTCTCCGAAACCTTTTGGGATTTCTTCTTTTATTTCTGTTAATTTCTCTGAGACCAGTTGCCGTGGCAGATATGTCCCCATATCATCTTCGAACACAATGGTTACAACGGATAGCCCAAATCTTGATATTGAGCGAATTTCGGTGACTCCTGGGAGATTTGACATTGCAAGCTCGACTGGATAGGTCACAAATTGCTCAATGTCTTCGGTTCCAAGATTTGGAGTTTGAGTAATCACCTGTACTTGATTATTTGTTATATCAGGCACTGCGTCAAGCGGGACATTGAACATACTCCAGACACCAGCGGCAACGAGTGCGATGGTGAGCAGTCCAATTACCAACTTGTTTTTAATTGAAAATAAGATTATTTGATTAATCATAGCTTATTGATTTCCTTGATAAATTTGAAAAATATGATTTCATAAAAGACCAGATTGCAAAGCAAGTAGTTTCTATAAATCAGTTAATTATCTATTGCTAAATATTTAAGCAATATCTGGTTTTAGCAAGAAAATATTGGTGGAGCTCTAAGAGGTGAATATCTTAGCTGAGGAGATTGGTATGAACCGTCTCTTTGGAGATGATTCTTTTTGATAATTTTTGTTAGATTAGTCTTAGGTATAAATGAGCTTATAACAGAGGTGGTAAATTTAATTTCTAAACTCAGATGAGAACTACTCTTTGGAGTGAGCAGATTAAGATATTTTAAATTACAGTCAATGTCTGGGAATTTAATATCAAGCAGAAGGCAAGTAATAAAATCATAAATACTTTCTTCGGAATGCGACTCGTGAGCGAAGTGATTATTATTTAATAGTAGGTTTTGAAAAAAAACGTGATTATGGTGAGAGCCAGGTTTTGCGACAGTTTCTTCTTGCGACATTGTGCATTCTACACCAAGGTCTTGACAAGGTGGTATGGTGCTGTCAAAGGCAATCACTACCAACGAAAGCACCGTCACAAGCGACAATATTTTTTTACCAAATTCCATAATGCTTATGACTACGTAATTATTAACTAATTGTTGTTCATTTTTGTTTGTGTCCATAAAAAAATCCTCAAGCTAGAAAACAAGAGGTTTTAATCAATACTTACTGAAGAATTTTATAAAAAAAACAAACAAAAGTGAGGCAACTACTTTATTTCTTTGTGCAATGTATGTCTGCGAAGAAAGGGGTTGTATTTCTTTAACTCAATACGTGAATTTGTATTTTGTTTGTTCTTTGTAGTAGAATAGCGAGAGGTTGGTTTCCCTTCGCCCTTTGCTTCGGTACATTCTAAAATCACTTGAATTCTATGACCTTTTTTTGCCATTGTTATTTTTCCAGACTTTGTTTCTAATACAAAAAACAAAGCTAATGAAAACCTTTCCTAAATGCAAGAACATTGTAGTGGCAAGATTAAAATATTATTTCTTATATTCTGCATTGCAAATAATACAAAGACTTTATTTTGTTCAACCCCTACCTAGCACTTTTTTTGGTATCTGTTCTGGTGATACTATCTTATCTCTTTGACATTGCCTCAAAGAAATGGAAGATACCGTCTGTATTGTTTTTGCTGGGGACTGGTGTTGCAATCAAGCAAATAAGCCTGTATTACAATATTGACATTGGCGAGAGTTTCTTTAGCTATTTGCATTTGTTGGGAATCATTGGTCTTATCATGATTGTACTCGAGGCCGCAGTCGATCTCAACATCAAAAAAGACAAAATCCCAATGATTAGAAAATCGGCATTGCTAGCTTTGTTTATATTATTGGTATCTTCGGTGAGCATTGGCGGTGCAATCATGTATATTCTCGACGAGACATTTTATAATTGTTTAATTTACGCCATTCCGCTTTCTGTTGTTTCGTCTGCTGTTCTGATACCTTCGGTACACACTCTCACAAAGGATAAAAAAGAATTCCTAATCTACGAATCTACATTTTCTGACATAATTGGAATCATGTTCTTCAACTACATTGTCTTGCAAGAGGCAGAGATTTTTACATTTGGCTCTTTACTAACAATACTAAGCACGATAGCCCTTTCGATAATACTTTCATTTGTCTTGGTTTACCTTTTCAGTCTCATAAAAACAGACATTAAGATTTTCCTAATGCTTGCAATTTTATTGTTTTTGTATGCGGTGGGAAAAGAGATGCACCAGTCACCTTTGCTCATGGTCTTTGTTTTTGGTTTAGTTCTCAACAATGCTCGTCTAGTCTTTTTTGGGAAAATGGGAAAGAGAATTAATTTCTTAGCAGTAGAGTCGATAAAAAAAGATTTCAGTATGATAACGGCCGAGACTGCATTTGTTGTGAGGACATTCTTTTTTGTTGCATTTGGGATGTTGCTTGATTTTAACACATTACTGGACCCACTTGTGTTAATTGTCGGGACGATTATCGTAATATTACTCTACATTGTCCGCTATCTCAATTTCAAAACTTTCTTGCACACCAATGTCTTCCCAGAGATTTTCCTAGCACCACGTGGTCTTATCACCATTCTTTTATTTTTCCAAATTCCGAAAGCCTACGAGATTGCAGAATTTGGTGTTGGCATTCTTTTCTTTGTCATTTTGGCAACTGGCTTGATAATGATGATTGCATTGCTTATGACACCAGAGGCGAAAGTCGAGGAGCTTACTGTGATTGATTTTGGACTTGGTCCGTCCTCCGATCATGCAAATGTTGATGTGATTGGCCGCTATTCAGAATACGATGACCTGCTCACCCCAGATGAGGGCAAGGGAGATAGCAGTGGTGATGGTGATGGCGAGAATAACAAAGATGGTTGAGAGAATCTTCCACCTAATTTCTCCAATCTCAATTTATATTGCAAACAAATGGTTATAAGTCTATTATGAAAGAAAGAATTAAATTTCTTGAAAAAGAAATCTCAAAACATGATTACCTTTATTACGTAAAATCCAATCCGGAAATTTCTGACAAGGAGTATGACTTATTGTTCAAAGAACTCCAAGATTTAGAGGCAGAGTACCCTGAATATAAATCTTCAAATTCTCCGACATCCAGAATAGGGTCTGACAAAAGCGAAGGTTTTGAACAAATCGAACACACTCGTCCCATGCTTTCGCTCTCCAACACTTACTCTGGCGAAGAAATACTTGATTTTGATAAAAGAGTCAAAAAACTACTTCAAATGGGCGGCGAAGATGCAAACAACAAAATAAAATACTGTGTCGAGCTCAAAATTGATGGAGTGGCAATCAGTCTTCACTATAAAAATGCAGAGTTAAGCTACGCCCTCACAAGAGGAGACGGAATTAAAGGAGACGAAGTAAGCTCCAATGTCAGAACAATTAACGACATCAAATTGTCCGACGTATTCATTGCTGGAGGGTTTGCAAAACAAAATGATTTCGAGCTTCGTGGCGAAGTGTTCCTCGACATTAAAACTTTCGAATGGCTCAACAATAAACGAAAAGAAGAAGGCTTGCCGCTCTTTGCAAACCCACGCAACACAGCCTCAGGTTCATTGAAAATGTTAGACAGCCGAGAGGTTTCCAAAAGAAAATTGAAAATGATTTCCTATTACCTTGACTCAGAAACTATGCCACTGCCCGATTCTCATTTCGAGCGAATTAAATTACTAGCAGAGGCAGGGTTTTCAGTCTCCAGTCATACAAAACTTTGTGAAAATATTTCTGAAGTATTTGGTTTTTTAGAAAAATGGGACAAAGAAAAGTCTGCTCTTCCCTTTCAAATTGACGGAGTGGTGATTAAGTTGGATTCAGTTTCTTTGCAGAAGAAACTAGGCTTTGCCGGCCGTTCGCCCCGTTGGGCAATCGCATATAAATTCGACTCTGAATCGGTCGAAACCGAATTAATTGACATTACACTGCAGATTGGACGACAAGGCACCATCACCCCAGTCGCTGAGCTCCGTCCGGTAGCCATTGGCGGAACCATAGTAAAACGTGCCAGCCTCTACAACCAAGATTATATCAGCTCACTTGACATCAGAATTGGAGATATTGTCAAGGTAGAAAAAGGTGGTGAAATAATCCCGAAAATAACAGAAGTAGTCCTAGAAAAAAGACCTCCTAGCTCAGTGCCATTTTCCTTCCCAGACAGTATTGACGGAATAGCAATCGAAAAAAAGGAGGGCGAAGCAAACTTCTACCTCAAAGAAAATCAGGAGTCTCGCACTCAAATCGAAAAGAAGATTGTGCATTTTGCCTCCAGAAATGCACTCGATATAGATTCGCTCGGAGAAAAAGTCATTTCTTCTTTCATAAAATTTGGATTTATAAAAAATATTCCAGATATTTACCTCCTGGATAAATATCGAGAGCAGATTTTATTATCTGATGGCTGGGGCGACAGGAGTTGGGATAAGTTGCAAGAAGGGATAGAAGCCAGTAAGTCTCAGAGTTTTCATAGACTTATATTTGGTCTTGGAATCAGACATGTTGGGCTTGGAGGGGCGAGAATACTTGCGGGTCATTTCCAAAACATTGACAATTTAATGAGTGCATCCTACGATGATTTGATTTCTATTCCAGAGATTGGAAAAAAAATAGCAAGTTCTGTCGTAGATTATTTTGATAATGAAAATAATTGTAGTATTATTGCTAGACTAAAAAGTGCTGGACTCAATTTACAAGTTTCAAATTTGCCAAAGGGTGGGGAGGGAACTCTTAGAGTCGCAACAGACGATGGAAATTATCTCGAAGTAAAAAGTTTCGTCTTCACTGGTACTTTGGAAGGAATTGGAAGAGCCGAAGCCGAGGAATTGCTAAGAGAAAGAGGTGGAAAAGTTTCCAGTTCGATAAGTTCAAAAACTTCTTACTTAGTTGCAGGAGATAAGCCTGGTTCTAAGTTGAAAAGAGCAAAAAAGTTTGGGGTGGAAACCTTGAATAAGGAAGAATTTCAGCGTTTGTTAAAAATAGTTTAATTATTTTTAGCAAATACTGATACAAAATGTTAGTTTAAGTGTTATTAAAAGTATAAATATTTATTAATTATTCTAAAGAGGTTGTCAAAATGACAAAAATCCTTAATATTCTAATCTTAGCCATTGTGCTAACATTAACGACGCAAGCAGCAAAGGTAAACTTGTTTACTTCTGGAAATGGTGGTGATGCACCTTATGACCTTGAACTTTTCATCCAAGGTGATATATTAGGATCTGAAATCATATCAACAGATTTCGGAGACGGGAGTGGAGTACAAGCTGGTTTTGTACCAACACACACCTACGATCTACCAGGCGAATACCTAGTTACCATAGTCTATGACGAAGTAATTGGCGATGACAACGAAGAGAAAGAAGAGACTAAAACTGAAGGTCTTGAAAAGACTTTCCTAATCACAGTAACAGAATTGCTCGAAGTAGAAATCTCTACCACCAGCGTCACAGAATGCAACGCTCCAATGTGCATTAACATGTCCAGTGCTATCACTATCGCCATTGACGCAAGTAACTATACCTACTCATGGGATGTAGATGGCACTGAAGTATCAACCGAAGCAGAACCACAAATTTGCTTTGTAACACCAGGTGCAAAAACTGTCACACTGACCGTTACAGGTTATCTGGACGAGACGGTTAAACAAGAAACAATCGATGTCACTGTTTGGCCAGAATTTGCAGTTGATTTCACAAGCGATCAAAGTTCAGCTACTTTTGTCATGGACTATGATGAAGTTACTAACGAATGGACGGGTGGCGATATTACATTCACTGATGCAACTGCTGGCAACAACATACAAGACAACAACTCTTGGAAAGTAGATGCTACAGAAGCTCAAGCAGGTGGTGACACTTATGTATTAACCATTGACAATATTTCTAACGATGGCATAGAAGACCAATACTTAGTGGATTATGTAATCAGCCTTGAGGCAAACAATGATTGTTTAGATTCTGATGGCGAGCAAGTTGCTGGTACCCAAACTATGACCGTTACTGTATATGCTGATTCACAATCTGGTGTTGCTGAATTTGTTGATGGCGTGAATGTAGAGACTTTTGGAAACGTATTCCAATACTCAGCCACTGGTCAAAACATTGAATCAATCGAAGCTATCAATATTATGGGTGTTACTGTTTCTACAGTTGATTACTCAAACAGATTAGATCTTACAAATGTTGCAAAAGGTTTGTACTTTGTAAAAATTACTACAAACGCTCAAGTATTCACTACTAAAGTAATGGTAGATTAATTTTACACTTGGTCTAATTTTTTTAGATAGACAATTATAAAGGAAGTTTAGACATTTGGTCTGGGCTTCCTTTTTCTATATTATGCTCTATATTATACTATGAATTTTTTATGCAGATGCAGATTCATTTAAGTCGAAGTGATATTGACTTTATCCAAGACAATATGGATAGAGATGTTGTTGAGCTTGCTTTGGATAAAAGCCAGTCGCCCAAGAATAAAACATTTCTCCTAGAGCAAATCCGCTCTCGCCAAAAAGCAAGGCATAAGCTCCCAGAATTTTTTGCCAACCCTAATATAATTTTTCCTAACAGACTTTCCCTAGAGCAATCTTCCTCGCAACTGGCAGCCGAGTACAAAGCTACTTTATTTTCTGGGGAGTCGTTTGCCGATCCCACTGCAGGTTTTGGAATTGATTTTTATTATCTTTCACAAAATTTTAGGTATTGCCATTATTTTGAAAAGAATGAGCGACTTTCATCGCTCGCCCAGTATAATTTTAATGCTCTTGGCAGGGCAAATGCAGTGATAAATCAGATGGATTTCGCTGATTTTCTGAGAACTAACAAGCGGAAGTATGACCTTATTTTCATTGATCCTGCAAGAAGGGCTGGTGCAAAGAAGCTAATAAATCTAGGCGACTACTCGCCCAATATTTTGGATAAACCTGATAGACTTTTGTCCATAGGCACTCAAATTATGATAAAATGCTCGCCAGTGCTGGATGTTAGCTTGGCTTTGCGTCAGTTGAAAGGAGTGCGAGATGTAATTTGTGTGAGCATCAAGGGCGAGGGGGTGAAGGAGCTACTTTTTATACTTGAAGACAATTATAATGGC
>JAJRPT010000001.1 GCA_024280675.1 Bacteroidota bacterium | reverse complement strand
GTGCCGAATTTCTCAGGTGCTTCGGCAATGAATTTCTCTAAATTTTGTTTGGATTCTTTTGCTTGTTCGTGGTTTAGTTTTTTTTCGTCACCAATGAATTCGATATTGTACCAATGTCGTCCATCCCCCATTCCAAAGTCCATCCGGTGAGGTGCTTGGATGGAAACTATTTTATATTTTTTAGGAAGATGATGTGCAAATGAAAATAAATCATCTTTATTCGCACCAAATCCATGGATCATAATAATCAGCGGTGGTTTGCCATCTGATTCTTCTCTAGGCTCTAAAACATTGTAATCAAACATTTTCTACTAATCCCACATTGAAAAAATTCTAACAAACAAGTTAAGTATTCAATTTTTTGGAAACAATGTTTTTGTGAAATATTTCAGATGAGAAAATTATTCATAGCGAAGTGCGTCGATTGGATTGAGCTTCGAGGCCTTGTAGGAAGGGTACAAACCAGAGATTGTGCCAAGAACAGTGGTTATAATTATTGAAAATATAATTAAATCAACTGGTATAATCATCGACATTCCAAAGAGTGAGCTAAAAAGAAAACCCGTAGCTATTCCCATAAGGATTCCAATAATTCCTCCAATTTGGCAAATAGTGAGCGTTTCGACAAGGAATTGCTGTAAGATCCATTTTCTTTTTGCACCCACGGCAACTCTGACGCCAATTTCTTTTGTGCGTTCTTTTATGCTAACAAGCATTATGTTTGCAATTCCAATTCCTGCTGCGATGAGCGAAAACATACCCACTAGCCAACCAAAAACTTGGAGATAAACAGTCAGGCTTGCAAATTGTTCGGATATAGATTCGTTGGTCTCAATCTCAAAATTGTTATCTTCCCATGGCTTGACATTTCGGATTGACCGCAAAGCACCAATGGTTTCGTCTACCAAATCGGAAAGACTTTCCTGATTCTTTGCCTTCACAGTAATGTCGAGTGACGACCACCATGATGAATTATATTTAAGAAAGCTAGATATTGGAATTAGAACTTTATTATCTTGACTTTTGCCAAGAACCGCACCTTTTTCTTCTAATATACCAACAATCTCATACTGCTGAGAGCCAATTCTTATCATCTCTCCCATTGCTTGGGAAGGAAATAATTTCCGTACAATATCCAAGCCAACCACCGCTACATTTTTCCGAAACCCTACATCAGACGAGTTAATCACCCGGCCCTTTGCAACCGATTCATCGTAATTCCAAAAATAATTGCCGTCCACCCCTGCCACCGTAATATCTGGATCCGAATCAATATACCTTGATTTGATGATTTGTGCTTCCTGGCTCTGGAATGCACTGATGGATGCTTCTTGGGAAATCATTGTCTGGAGTTGCTCCACTTGGGGATAGCGGATTCTTGGGCGACTACGGTATTTACGCCAACTATGACGGCCCATCTGAACCGACGGCGTACGCTTAACCAAGAAAGTATTTTCGCCCAGTTCATTTAATTTATTCTCGACCGTGTCATCGATTGAACGAACCAGCGTCCCAGATCCGAAAATTGCAAATACGCCAATCGCCACAGAAAGAAGAGTAAGCGACGACCTTAGCTTGTTTTGTTTGATAGAATCAAATGCAGAGAATACCGATTCAAAATAATTCATTTATCCGTACCTCAATGAATCAACAGGATTTAGTTTTGATGCCTTCACAGCCGGGATTAATCCAGCAAAAATGCCAACCACAATCGATACCAAACTTGCAATCAAGAAGAATTCTACCGGTAGATATGGCTTTAGGAAATCAGCCTCTGGGATATAATCTGGAATTATGAATGAAACAAGTGCCACAAGTACCGAACAAGAAAGCATCGCAATGATTGCCCCCATGAAAGAAAGAAATGATGACTCGACCAAGAACTGCATCCAAATCTCTCGCTTTTTTGCACCCAAAGCTTTTCGTATTCCAATTTCTTTTGTGCGTTCTGTCACAGATACAAACATTATGTTCATGATTCCAATTATTCCGACAATGAATGAAAGGGAAGTCAGTGCAATTCCCACCAGCCAAACATTTCTCCTGATATCTTCTGTCTGGGCGGCAAATGCTTTGGTTTCGTTAATTGAAAAATCATCTTCTTCGCCCACTTTGTTATTTCTTATCGAACGGAGATGACCAATTGTCTCATCACGAACCTCATCCAATTTCTCTATGCTTCCAGCCTTTACTCCAATCGAAAGTGATTTCCAACGAAGAGAAAATACCTTGTTGAATGACCCAAGGGGAATAAATACTTGATTGTCAATATAATCAAAGATAAAAGTCCCACGCTTACGAACCACCCCAATTACTCTGAATTTCCAAGCACCAATCTTTATAACTTTGTCAATCGCATCCCCATCGGGAAAAATTGCCTTGTAGGCTTTGTGCCCAAGAATCACAACATTTTTACTCTTCTCATCTTCATAAATATTAAAATATCTGCCCTTGATTAAATCTCCAGCAGGCGTATAGGCATTTTCATAAGTAGTCCCAACTATCGTCATTCCGTCTAGTTGATTGCCTTTGTAATATATTCTTCCACCCCATTTATTCATGTTCGGGATAATGTATTGGGCACTTGTGTGCATCTCCTTTAGTTGCTTTGCTTGTGAGATGTCGAGATTTTTTCTGTTACGAACGTCTCTCCATTTTTTCCTGCCAGTCCAGTCGTACTTATCGACAAAGAGCATGTCCTCGCCCAATATTTCAAATGTCTTGTTCATCGCACCGTCAAGCCCGTCGAGTAGCCAGCCCATCATTATCACAATGAAAATCCCAACCATCACTCCAAGCGAAGACAGAAATGATCGCAATTTATTGGCAATAAGTGCTCCCCAAGCAATTCTAAGCGTTTCTATTAATTCAATAAATTTCATTCATTGCTTTCATTAATTTCATCTGATTCAATTAGACCGTCTCGCATTCTCACAATTCTTTTTGCGTGGCGGGCAATACCTTCTTCGTGTGTTACAACAATTATTGTATTGCCTCTTTCCCATAATTTATCAAAAAGAGACATTATTTCTATTCCAGTTTTGGAATCAAGGTTG
>JAJRPT010000236.1 GCA_024280675.1 Bacteroidota bacterium | reverse complement strand
TGGTTCCAGAAATCATAAGTGGAATTTGTAAATCCAGCTCATCAAAAAGATTATTAACCGCAAAAATAGCTGCCTTACAGTTGAGAGTATCAGTGATTGTTTCAATGAGAAGCAAATCAACCCCACCTTCAATCAAGGCTCGTGCTTGTTCGGAATAAGCACCCTCCAGCTCTTCAAATGTAATATTGCGGTAGCTTGGGTCATTTACATCTGGTGAGATGGAGGCAGTGCGGGTGGTTGGACCCATTGCTCCTGCTACAAAACGTGGCTTCTTGGGAGTTAGTCTATTGTATTTCTGTGCTGTTTTCTTTGCAATTATTGCCGATTGTTTGTTCATCTGGAAAACTAAATGCTCGGCATTGTAATCCGATTGAGAAATAGAGTTGGAGCTAAAAGTGTTCGTCTCGATAATATCTGCACCAGCCTCAAGAAAAGATTCGTGAATATCGGCAATTATATCCGCTCTTGTCAAACTCAACAAATCATTGTTTCCCTTTACTGACATATTATGACCGGCTAGGATTTTCCCTCGAAAATCATCTTCGGTCAAATCATAGGACTGAATCATAGTCCCCATGGCACCATCAATGACAAGAATTCTGTCTTTTAATAATTCTTTAATATTTCCCATACCAATTAGTACTCCACAAAAATCTTCAAATTAAATAATTGATTGTGCTAAATTTGTTTTTCAATTTGCTCACCAAAAAAATATTTCTTAAACTGACAAAAAAATAATGATTCAAATTACAGAAGATATTTTAATAAATATTGGAAAAATTGCAGACCAAGAAGATGTTAAAATTTATATCGTTGGCGGATATGTCCGTGATTACTTTCTTGGGCGAAAGAGGAAAGATTTTGACATTAGTGTCATAGGTGATTCAATTAAATTTGCAAAACTTGTTGCCAAAAAATTCAACTCAAAAGCTGTGCTTTACAAGCGATTCCGAACCGCAATGGTGCCGCTTGCTGATTTCCAGATTGAATTTGTTGGAACCCGCAAAGAAGAGTATGACCCTAGCTCCAGAAAACCAATCGTCTCCCGTGGCTCGCGAAAAGATGATATCGTGCGACGTGACTTTACAATCAATACACTTGCGGCATCGCTTAATTCTGAGACTATGGGAGAAATTATCAACCTATTCGACGCACTCAAAGATCTTGAGGGAAAAATAATACGAACTCCACTCGACCCCAAAATAACTTACTCAGACGATCCCTTGCGAATGATGAGGGCGGCACGGTTTGCCGCACAACTTGACTTTGAGATCGAAGAAAAATCATATTCGGCAATTTCGGAGATGGCTCATAGAATTAAAATAATTTCACAAGAGCGGATAAGTGATGAGTTCTTGAAAATACTTTCTTCCAATCATCCCAGCCGTGGGCTTGCCATTCTCTTCCGAACTGGCTTGCTCCAACACATCTTCCCACAACTGGATAATCTGTCTGGCACAGAAATTAAGCAAGAAGGAAGCAGAAGCCACGGACACAAAGATGTGTTCTGGCATACCTTAAAAGTGCTTGATAATATTGTTCCTCATACCGAAAATGTCTGGCTTCGCTTCGCCGCCCTTATGCACGACATTGCCAAGCCACGCACAAAGAAATATATTAAAGGAATTGGATGGACTTTTCATGGGCATGAAGAGATTGGTGCCCGTTGGCAGAAGAAAATATTTCGCCAAATGAAATTCCCAGTGGAGCATCTGCTGTATGTCGAAACCCTGGTCAGACTCCACCAAAGACCTATGCAGCTTGTTGATTTGGAAGTTAGTGATTCGGCAATAAGAAGGCTGGCAGTCAGTGCCGGCGAGCATCTTGAGGATTTGTTTACTCTTTGCCGGGCAGACATCACGACTAAGAATCCTAATAAAACTAAAAAATATAAGAACAATTATGAAATTGTTTTCCAAAAAGTAATCGATGTTCAAGAAAAAGATAAGCTGCGAGAATTTCAATCTCCAGTCGGTGGTGAGGAAATTATGGAGATTTGCAATATCAAACCAAGTAGGCTGGTTGGTTATCTAAAAAATGAAATCGAAGAATCCATACTCGAAGGGAAAATTGCAAATGATTACCACGAAGCCAAATCACTCTTTCTTGAAAATAAAGAGGAATGGACTCGTGATTATCAAAATAAGTTCAAAGAGATACCCTAGATTTTACCTCAGCAATTAAGTCCGATGGTTCTGGACATTGCTCACAATACACTCTTATCTCAGCACTATAATCAATATTATCTTTTTGTTTGAACAAAACAGATAATTGCAAAAGTTTGCCTGGTAAAATAAAAAAATCACCTGCCGCTTTGGAATCCAAGGCTACAATGCTGAAAACTGAACTGGCATCCAAAAGAACAACTGAATCAATTTGCACCGCCCAAGCCGATCTGTTCTCTATGAACAAATATTGTAGTTTATAATCCAAACTTTCATAATCTGAGAAGTCTACATCGCTGACCTTCACCAGTGGCACAGCAGAGCTTAGAGTTATTGTCTTGCTATCATCTCCAAGTAAAATCAACTCGTCACCGAACGTGCCAGAAAAACTCTGCAAGCAATCAATTTGGAGGGTTCGCTCAGATCCCATGCTCCCTTTTGCGGCTAGATTAAACGGAACAGAGATTCCCCTCAGCTTGTAAGGGCTTGAACTTTTAGAAAATTTAACATCGTCAATAGTTATCTTAGTGTTAGTATTATTGCTTATTTCAAAATATCTGGATTCCTTTTCATTCATCTCAATTAATCCAAAATCAATCTCAGTAGCATCTACACTAAACCATCCCAATGGACCCTCGGGGTTGGGAACAATTTTCTGCTTTCTTTCGGCATCCACATTCAGAGGATCTTCGCAAGAAGATGAAAACAGAATGATTGCTAAAAATAATAATATTCTCTTAAAGATGAATGCTGTAATAGATATTGGAAATACGAAAGTAAAGGTTGGCCT
>JAJRPT010000235.1 GCA_024280675.1 Bacteroidota bacterium | reverse complement strand
CATCAACACACTCGCCAATGCAATCGATGCAAAATTCTCCCGTATTCAATTCACACCAGATTTACTCCCTGCCGATCTCATTGGCACAATGATTTATTCCCAAGGCAAGGAAGAGTTCACCGTCCGTAAGGGTCCGATATTTGCAAATTTTGTTCTAGCAGATGAAATAAACCGAGCGCCTGCCAAAGTGCAATCAGCCCTGCTCGAAGCAATGCAGGAACGTCAGGTGACCATCGGAGATACAACTCACAAATTACCGTCGCCATTTCTTGTGCTTGCAACCCAGAACCCAATAGAGCAAGAGGGAACTTATTCTTTGCCTGAAGCCCAGGTCGATAGATTTATGTTGAAAGTTATTGTAAATTATCCAAGCCATGATGAGGAGCGTGAAATACTAAGATATAACCTCGGAGCAAATATGCCCGAGGTGTCGCAAATCCTAAAACCTAGTGACATTTTGAATGCAAGGGGAGTGGTTGGGCAAGTTTATTTGGACGAGAAAATTGAAAAATATATATTGGACATTGTTTTTGCAACAAGAAATCCAAAAGATGCTGGTCTGAATAAATTAACGGATTTAATTGAATTTGGTGGATCGCCTCGTGCTACAATCAATTTGGCAAAGGGAGCTAAAGCCCACGCTTTCATCAAACGTCGTGGATATGTCATTCCAGAAGATGTAAGAGCGATTGCACTCGATGTCATGCGACACAGAGTCGGGATAACTTATGAAGCCGAGGCCGAGAATATAAGCTCCGAAGACATTGTAAACGAAGTTTTAAACTCAGTTGAAGTTCCATAATTTTATTTTTTAATTCTAAATTATTATTGACAGGGAAAATTGGAAACATCGGAATTAATAAAAAAAGTACGTAAGATTGAGATAAAGACCCGTGGGCTATCTCGTCAGTTATTCTCTGGAGATTATCACTCAGCGTTCAAAGGACGTGGAATGGCATTCTCCGAAGTTCGTGAATACTCCCCTGGTGACGAAATTCGCACAATCGACTGGAATGTCACCGCTCGCACAAGCACACCTTATGTCAAAGTATTCGAGGAGGAGCGAGAACTGACAGTGGTGTTGGTGGTAGATATTTCCGCATCTGAGAATTTTGGAACACGAACCCAATTCAAACGAGAGCTGATAACCGAGCTTTGTGCAATAATTGCATTCTCAGCCTTGCAGAACAATGACAAGGTGGGGTTAATACTATTTAGTTCGGAGGTAGAACTTTACATACCACCAAAAAAAGGCAAAGCTCACGTGCTTCGAATCATTCGTGAGTTGCTCGAATTCAAAGCAAAGAAAAAAGGTACTGACGTAGGTGAGGCACTAAGATATTTCAATAATGTACAAAAGAAGCGTTCAATATGTTTTTTAATGAGTGATTTCTTTGATGACAAATTTGAGAATGCACTCAAGATTGCCTCCCGTCGCCACGATACCATAGCAATGAAAGTTGTAGATAAGATGGAGGGTGAACTTCCAAATATTGGTCTTATACAAATGCACGATGGTGAGACTGGGGGAGATTATTGGATTGATTCCTCGAACAAATCAACTAGAACTCAGTATGCAGAACTTTGGAAATCTAATAAGGAAGAACTCCAGTCGCTCTTCAAACGCAATAAAGTTGATAGTATAGACATAGTCACGGGAGAGTCATACCTTGCTCCTTTGCAGAATTTTTTCAAACGCAGAGAATCCCGACGCTAAAATTTCTTTTCTCTATCTGTTTATAAAAGTAACAGCTTTTGGGAGGAGGTTTTTCTTTTTAATCGGCTCTTAAAATCTAGGGCTTTAGAATCTACAAAATAAATTCACGGCTATTCTTCTTTGGGATGAGCAGAAAAAACTCCAGCCTGAGATGATATGTTTAGAAGAATCCCAATTGCCACAGAATAAAGCAAAATAGCAGTTCCACCATAGGAAATAAAGGGGAGAGCTTGTCCTGTAGTTGGAAGAAGACCCGTGTTTACGCCAGCATTGACAAAGACGTTGAATGCAAATGTGATAATAATCCCAGTTGCCAAAAAATAACCAAAATTATCTGGAGCATTCTTGGCAATACGTAAGCCACGCCAAAAGATTAGACCAAAGGCAGAAAGAATTAATAGCAGGCCAACAAAACCATACTCCTCGCCAATAATTGCAAAAATAAAGTCGGTGTATGATTCTGGGAGAAAGAGCATTGATTGACGGCTTTGACCAGTACCAAGACCGAAAAATCCACCATTACCAATTGCTATGAGTGATTGGTTTAGTTGATAACTGGCTCCGGCAATCCCATCGTCCAGACCAAAATATGATAGAATCCTATTCATCCTATATTCGGCACTCACAGCATAAAGACCAAAAGACACAAGAGCAATAATTCCACTCAGTATAAGATATATTAAATTGACATTGCCCACAAACATCATTGTAAATGCAATCGAAAATATAATTACAATGGTGGACAGATCTGGTTGGAAAGCAATTAATACTGAAATTATTGTTATCCAAATCATAAATGGTATAAAGCCCAATTGAAAGCTTTTAATGACTTTCTGCTTTGCCGCCAACATGGATGCAAAATGAAGAACAAGAGTGAGCTTGACAAGTTCTGATGGCTGTATTTTGATGAAACCGAGATCGAGCCAACGGTTTGCTCCTTTTACCTCTGCACCGAAAAACAATAAGATTGCAAGCGAAAGTATTGCAACAGCAAGTGCAAATTTGCTGAATTTCCTCCAAAAATGATAATCAATCTTTGCACAAACAATTATTAAAACAAGACCCAAGAGTACCTTCCAGGCGTGAGATAAAAAGAGTGTACCAGCAGGCACATTGCTTGCCTGGGCAAATGCCCACGATGCTGAATACACAAATGGCAAGCTAAAGAGCATTAACCCAACGACGGGAAGAAGTATGAACCAGTCAATATTTGATTTTACTTGAGTCAATTCTATAGGCTTGATTTTTCTGAGTGATTGGGCAATGAGTGGACAATTTTCTTGAAATGCTGTCCTCGTTGCTCGTAATTTGTGTAGGAATCAAAGCTCTTGCAGGCCGGCGAAAACAATACAATATTATCTTTTTGAGCATTGCCGAAAGCTAATTCAACCGCTTCATCCAGATTGTTTGTTTTTGTACACCTTGTCAGCCTAGAAAAATGATTGAAAATATTGTCTGACTCTTCTCCAAAACTGATGACATGACTAACACGCTCGCCCACAAGTTTATCCAAAGTTGAATAGTCATTCTCTCCAACCCCACCAGCTATCCAAATAATTGGAGAGTCGGCAAAAGAACTGAGTGCAAACCAAACGGCATTTATATTAGTTGCCTTCGAATCGTTGATATAGTTTACATCACCCACTGTTCTGACATTCTCTAACCTGTGTTCAACTCCCTCAAAACTTGAAAGTGCGTCCCTTATATCCTCATTTGGAATTTCAAAGCGGCGTGCTGCAAGAGCCGCCGCCATAGAATTATAAAGATTATGGTTGCCCCGAAGGGCAAGCTCACTGATTGGCATTAGTATTTCCTCTTTTTTATCAGAATGACCGCTATGGCAATTCTTCTGCTGCGTGATAAATTTGATGAAATCATCCTCTGATTCAATGCCACTGCAAATCTCCTCAGTTAAATCTCCTCTTGATTCCCCCGAACCGGTAACTGTTGGCTTGCCTGTGTGGATTGAACTTATTTGTGCTTTGGAATATGTCCCCACCCCTTTGCCCAAATGATGTGGTGTAATCTCACCCATGTTATGAGGCAAAACTAGTAAATCGCTGGGCGTTTGTCTAGCTGTAATTTTCCACTTTGCAAGCCGGTACTGTTCATAAGTCGAATGCCAAGAGATATGATCGGGTGTAATGTTTAAAATTATGGCTACATCAGGATGTAAGGTGAATGTTCTATCTAGCTGATAACTAGAGAGTTCTAGTATTATAAAATCATTTTCTTTTATTTTTCCGATAAGTGTTGAAAGCGGAACTCCAATGTTTCCTGAGAGCCACGATTTTTTTCCACAAGAGGAAAAAATGTGATGAATCAGACTTGCCGTAGTTGTTTTTCCATTGGTTCCGGTGACTGCGATTATTTTATTTTGTTTCAGAAACTGATAAGCAAACTCAGTCTCATCGATAACTTTTACTCTTGCTCTTTTCAACTCTTCGATGATTTGAGCGTGGGGTGGAATGCCTGGTGAGGAGATGACAATCTCAGAATTTAATATTATATCGTAACTATGTTGCCCAAATTCAAAGTCAATTCCATATTTTTCCAATTCATTTTTTGCTGACAAGAAATTACTTTCTGGTGCGTTTTCAGACAAGAACACCTCATACCCCTTGTTCTTAGCAAGTATTGCGGCGGCAAGTCCACTTTTTCCAGCTCCAAGCACTGATAGTTTCATTTTTTCTCATCTGGTAAAAGTAAATCACTTGGGAGATATGGATTGGAAATAAGGTCTGTGTAAACTTCCCAAATTTTCTCTGGATTGTCTCCTGCTTTGTGGCTAATGTATTTTCTGACTAAATCCAGCCCGTGATTGTAATTGATAATATAAGCTCTGTATTTCTTAATAAATGAAAGTGATTGCTTTGCCCTTGAGTGGGACATGAGTGAGTATTTCATTGAATAGCTAATAGCTTCTTCTTCTGAGAATATGCCGTCAAGAAAGTTGCGAGCAACTTCGTTCCGAGAGAAATTTAGCTTAGATACAAGTTCTTGTATTTTATAGTATTTATCGGCATCACTTGAATTAATTTCAGCAAGAGGAAAGAGGACTTCTTTTTCAAACTTAACTTTCTCATCTCCAGGGAAAACTACTTCAATACCAAAATTTGCAAGTCCTTCGGCAAGCAAGGACATTGGCGAAAATAGAGGGTAGAGGGTGAACTCTGCCCATTTTCTTTTTTTGACATATTCGGCTTCGATTCGCAAGAGAAAGGTGTGATGGCCGGGGTAGCCTTCGTGTGCTGCAATGTCTATCGCTCGGTCAATGTAGATGGGCTGATCGAGATTGATTTGAATAAGTGATTGCCCATTTCCTTGATACCAGTTGTACCCGCTCCAAGGCTTATCCTTAACATATTCTAGCGTGAAATGCTCTCCTTGTGGGAGGCTCAGATTTTCTTTGGTGCGTCTGTGACTCTCTTCAATAGCACGCTTGAACACGGTGTCGATTTTGTCATCTGGGATTATGAATGCCTTTCTAAAATTCTCGTATCTGGGGAGAATATCTCCTTTTCCTGGAAGCAATTTGCCTAATCTATCTAATATGGACTGGAAATGATCATTGGAATAATGAGGGGGATTAGCCTTGTAAATAAACTTTGCCTCTTGGTCGAAAAGATAGTCATAGCCAAGCAGGTGATTGATTCTTGCATTCATTGCTCTGATTGTAGCAAATAAAAACTTCATCCTTCTAATTTCTTCATTCTCTACATTTATGCTGTCGATGGCTTCCAATAATTTTATGGATTCAATCTTTATTCGACGAAGTGAGAGATTTTGCTTTTTTGCTTCATCTCGAATTGAGTCTTCTCCAAAATAGGCATCAACATAGTCCTTGTCATGTTCTCCAAGGCTTAGTGCCAAAAAAACAAACCTATCCGCCAATGAATTGCTTGTGTATTTTATTTCTATTATTTTATTTTCTGCACAAGAATTTGCAATTATTAAAAAAAATAGTATCTTTATAAATATTTTCATGGTTTATACGTGGATTTATTTTAACAAAAATATTACAGGCTCAGATTCAAATATACGATAATCGAGTCACTATCACTTTATAAAGTTGTAATATTCTCTTGGCAATTCTAAAATATATAGGTTTATTATGTATAAAATATTATTAATTACTTTCTTTGTACTCGTAAGCAGTGCAATCTCCCAAGAGTGGATGGAGAGGCTCAGCCCTGAGCAAAGAGCAAACTTCTACGAAATACAAAACTCTTTTAACCAGCACTGGGAAGGAAAAGATGTTTCCCAAAAAGGTAAAGGTTATAAGCAATTCAAAAGATGGGAATGGTTTTGGGAATCCAGAATATATCCAGATGGTTCTTTCCCAGATCCTTCACTCTATTACAAAGAATTGCAAAAGCTAAAGAAAAACTCAAAGAAAAAAGGGACAAAGCTTCAAGGATTTTTAGAGTGGAATTTCCTTGGTCCAGATCAATCCAATGGTGGTTACTCTGGACTCGGCAGAGTCAATGTGGTCAGAACCGAACCCGGTACACTTGGTGGTACAATATGGGCTGGATCGGCAAGCGGTGGGCTTTGGAAATCAACAGATGCGGGCGTTACTTGGTCTTCGGACACCGATGATCTCGTTTCGCTTGGGATCCAAGACATTGTATTTGATCCAAATAATACTAATACGATTTATATCGCAACAGGAGATAGAGATGGCTCCTACACAAGCTCTCCACGGACATACTCTGCTGGAATACTCAAAACATTGGACGGCGGGGTCAATTGGAATGAAACAGGGCTTACTTATGTTTCGAGCCAAGGTGTGATTATTACTAGATTATTGATGGATCCAGGCAATTCCGACATCTTGCATGCTTCGACAACTAATGGAATCTACAAAACAACAGACGGAGGAGACAATTGGACGCAAAAGAACTCATCTCACCAAAAAGACATGGAATTCCACCCAAGCGACTCTGATGTGATTTATGCCTCAAATAGAACGATTATCAGAACAACAGACGGAGGAGACAATTGGACAACACTTGCAGGAGGTCTGCCCACAAGTGATATTGGACGGATTGCTCTTGCTACCACTGGAGATGATCCTAACAGAGTCTATGCCGTAATCTCCAGAGGGAACAGCAGCTTAAAAGGTGTTTACCGCTCCGATGATGCGGGCGACACTTGGACTATGAAAGTTGGTATAAGCCCGAATATGATGGGGTCTTCGGCGGCTGGCACTTCGACTGGAGGGCAGGCTTGGTACGATATTGTAATCGCTGCCGATGAACTCAATGCCGACAATGTTTTTGTGGGTGGAATAAATACTTGGAAATCCACAAATGGGGGAGATGACTGGGAAGTCTCTACAAATTGGTGGAATAATGGGCAGTTGAGTACAATTCATGCCGACCAACATGATTTCTGGTTCGAGCCAAATTCATCCAGAATGTACATAGGAAATGATGGTGGAGTTTATAGAACTTCAAATAACGGTGATGATTATGATTGGATTGGATCTGGGTTAGAGATTACTCAATTCTATAAAATTGCCATTTCTTGGAATGATGAAGGATTTGTGCTGGCTGGTGCTCAGGACAATGGCACTAAAAAGTTAGATGCAGGAGATTGGCTTGATTATACTGGTGGTGATGGAATGGAAGCAATGATTGATTATTCAGATGACAATGTGATATACTCCAGCTTGCAAAATGGGACTTTCTTTAAGTCGATTAACAGAGGAGCCTCGAGATCCACCATGGTAATCACTGATGGAGTAGAAACCGGAGCTTGGATTACTCCCATCGCACTCGATTATGATGACACTGATATAATTTATATTGGCAAAGATAATATGTGGAAATCGACTGACGGCGGTGATAATTTCACAATACAGCCAGTGGGTGCAAATAATAAAATTAGAAATATTGTAGTTGCTCAATCCAATACAGATGTTGTTTATTTTACAACAACTTCGCAATTTTGGAGAAGCTCAAATGGTGGAGCAAGTTGGACACAAATGTCTCGTCCTGGAACAGGCACAATATCTTATGTCTCCGTCGATCCAGATGATGAAGATATAATTTATGCTACAAATTCGGGCTTCTCTAATGGAAATAAATTATTTTTATCAGCTGACGGAGGTGATAGCTGGACTAATTTTAGTGGCAATCTACCAAATGTGGTAACCCATTGTGTTTTCTATGAAGGCGGTGCAAAAGAAAAAGTATACGTGGGAAATGATTTAGGAGTTTACTACTACGATAATACCAAAACAAATTGGGAACTCTTCAGTGACGGTTTGCCAAACGCCATTGTGACTGAGCTGGAAATGAACCCAAGTACAAAAAGATTATTTGCCTCTACATACGGACGTGGTGTGTGGTATTTTGACACTGATTTGACTGTTACCACACCCGACTTACTTGCTCCAGCAAATAACTCTAAGGCTCTTGATATTTCTACATTGATATATGATTGGACTGATTCGCCAGAAGCGGAGAATTACCAAATTCAAGTGGCAAGCAATGAGGACTTCTCTAATATAATAGTCGATGATACCACACTCACAGAATCAACCTATCTTATGAGTGGATTTTCTTATTTCCAAGATTATTACTGGAGGGTCAGAGGAACAGTTGGTGCTTTTTCAAGCACTTGGTCGGAGGAGTGGACATTCCAAACGGAAATGTCTGTCCCAATGCTAGAGGATCCTGAAAACAACAGTATGGATATTTCAAATGCACCCACTCTGGATTGGGGCGATGTAAATGGCTCCTCCACGTATTTGATTGAGCTTTCGCTTGAATCTGATTTTGACCCGCCGCTCTCTGAAAACAGTAGTTCGGCAAGCGATTTGACACTTTCTAATTTGCCATACATGAGTGATATTTACTGGAGAGTCAAAGCCACAAACAATGAGAGCCAAACAGACTGGTCTTCTGAGTTTATGTTTACCACAACCATTGGTTCGCCTACTTTAAGTCTTCCGCCCAATGCTTCTTGGGGGATTGACACTGTTTATAATTTCCAGTGGGAAGAAATCGGCGGCTCCTCCGACTATGTGTTTGAGATTGCAAGCGATGAGGATTTTACTGATATAATTATTTCTGTTACAGACCTAACTGATAATTCACTAATTATAAGTGGCATGAATTATTCTCAAGAATATTTCTGGAGGGTAAAAGCAAGAGCCACTGGACTCGAAAGTGATTGGTCTAGCATTTGGAACTTCACAACTGATATTGAAACCCCAGTGCTTATTGCTCCGATTAATAATGCTTTTGCACTAGAACAAAGCTCGGTATTGCTCGATTGGACGGCACCCAACTATTCCAATTCATTTACTGTTGAAATTTCTGAGCTTGAGGATTTCTCCACCACTTTAACAAATCTTATCACTGAATCCGCTCAATTTGATTTTATTTCTGGAGAATATGGGAAAAAATATTTCTGGAGAGTGAATCTCTTTTCTGATGAAGGGAAATCTGATTGGAGTTCAACTTTCTCATTTACGGTCGAACTAGAACCTTTATCTCTTACGAGCCCAGTGAACAAAGCTGGAAATCAATCTCTTGAGGGAAGTTTGTCATGGCAACCAAATGAGCTTGCGTCTGGATACATTGTGCAAATGGCAAATGATACCGAATTTACTCAAAATATGAACCAGTACCAAGCAAGTTCCAATCTCTATAATTATTCGGGATTAGAAAACAATAGCATATATTATTGGAGAGTAAAAGCTGTAGACGGACAAAATTCTAGTGATTGGTCGGCGGTGTGGTATTTCACAACTCCTGTTGATAAACCTTTGCTAATCTCGCCAATCAACGAATTCCAAACAGAAATTGCTGACATTGACTTTACTTGGTCTTCAATCTCTTCGGCATCATATTATGATTTCGAGCTAGCAAAAGATGATTCGTTTACCGAAATTGTCAAATCAAATGAGAATAGAAATGAAAACTATATTTCTTATGATTCACTTGAAATTGGAGAATATTTCTGGAGGGTGAGAGCCTTTGCCAACGATAATTATACTGAGTGGTCAGTAGTTTGGTCATTTACCATTAACAAGGTTAAAGATTTGCCTACAGTACCAATTCTAGTTTCGCCAACTAACACTCAGACTAAAATCGAATTAAGTTCAGCAATATCTTGGCAAATAGTTGAAAATGCTAATGGTTATGACGTTCAGCTAATAAAAGGAGATAATATAAATATTGCTCCAACAATCATCATTGATGGAAGCCAAAACAATTCATACTCTTTCAGTAATTTACCACCAAGTAGCCTGCATAGCTGGAGGGTGAGAGCCTTCAACACAGATGGCACAAGTGATTGGAGTGAGGTGTGGACCTTTACCACTAAAATTGACACGTACATACTTTATCAAAGCCAAGAAGATGCCCCTTTTGCAATATTCCCTAACCCAAGCAGTGGGAAAATATTCATTAAAATGATTGAAGACAATGCTCCAAAATTTACTGAAATTTCTCTTGTTGGAATTGACGGAAAAGATTATGGGAATATATATTCTGGGATTATCAGTAATGGAAACGCTCAAACGATTAATTTAAATGTCAATTCTGGAACTTATTTGCTAAGTGTAAATATTGCTGGGAAGAAATACAGTTTCAAATTGGTGGTGAATAAATAATGAGTAAAATTGAATTAAAAGGATCAAAAATATTAATTGTTGATGATGGCTCCGAAAATGTAACATTACTTGATTTGGTTCTTAGGAAAAATTATACCATTATGACCGCAGAAAATGGGCAAGAAGCACTCGATTGTGTCGAAGAATTCATGCCCGATTTGATCCTGATGGATATTAATATGCCGGTAATGGACGGTTATGAAGCAACCAGAAGACTCAAAGCTAACGAAAAAACAAGTTCCATTCCTGTCATAATAGTTACCGCACTGATGGATAATGAAGAGGTTATAAAAGGCTTTGAAGTAGGGGCAGTTGATTTTATTACAAAGCCGATAAGCATTGAAGAGATGAGACAAAGAGTTATAACCCATCTTAGTCTAAAAAAATCTCAAGACGTGATCGTCCATCAAAACGAAAGGTTAGAGCTTCTAAATGCTTCGAAGGACAAATTCTTTTCCATCATTTCACACGACCTGCGAGGTCCATTCGCTGGGGCTGTTGGACTAACTGATATGATTGTCGATGAGCCAGAATCATTTTCTAAAGAAGAGCTACTGCATATAATAAAAAATATTAATAATTCACAACACAAACAATTAGAACTCATTGAAGATCTCCTCGACTGGTCAAGAATCCAGACTGGGAATCTTGAGATCAATAAAGAGTTTTTAGATATTCATAAGCTTGTTGAAAAAGCTCTGTTTCTTGTAGAAGATAAAGCGGAAGTAAAAAATATAAAGCTGAACTCTCACTTTAAAGAAAATGATAGGGTTTATGCAGATAAATTTATGGTCAGTGGAGTTCTTAGAAACTTGATTGGGAATGCTATTAAATTCACACCTAAGGGCGGAGAAATAAATGTGCATTCGACCGGTGATGGAGAGAATATAACCGTTCATGTCAAGGACAATGGAGTTGGCATTTCTAAAAAAGACATAAAAAAGTTATTCAGAATCGACACAAGCCACACGACCATTGGTACCGGAATGGAAAAAGGATCTGGTCTGGGGCTGATTCTGTGTAAGGAATTTATAAATCGAAATGGCGGGCAGATGGGTGTCAAAAGTGAGGAGGGCGAAGGGTCTGATTTTTATTTCACATTAGCTAAAAATAAACATTGATTATAATTATTGAGCGTAACTTATGAATGAAAAAGAAAACAATTCCGATAAATCAAACTTTTCGACTATAGCAGAGCTTTTTTTCTTGCCAGAGTCGAGGGGGGTGGATTCCTCTTCTTTGTTTAAATATAAGAATGAAGACAAGTGGCAAGACAAATCTTTTTCCGAACTTGTGAGTGATGTGGCAACTTTAGTTAGATATTTTGAGAAAACTGGATTTAAAAAAGATGATAAAATTGGTTTAGTCTCAGAAAATAGAATTGAGTGGATTATTTGTGATTTTGCTTGTGCAGTTTTCGGGCTTGTTTCCGTCCCAGTTTTCCCTACTTTAACGCCTGTACAACTTCACTTTGTCTTTGATGATTCTGAGTCAAAAGCAATAATCCTTTCTAGTAATTTTCAGCTAAACAAATTTTCTCAAATTAGAGATGAACTTAGCTCTTGCCGTCAGTTTATAATCATGGACGAGCTAGTGGCTAGCCAAAGTGATGTGATAGAATTAAAAGAAATACTAAATGATAAAAGAGATTATGAGCAAGATTTAGCTCTTCTGAAAAGTTACGCTAAAAGCATCTCTGAACATGATTTACTCACAATAATCTACACTTCTGGCACAACTGGAGAGCCAAAAGGTGTGATGCTCACTCACCAAAATATGGTCTCAAATATTAAAGGAGCTTTGGATGTAGGGTGCTTTTGGGGATATGAGCAGACTCTTTCCTACCTTCCGCTCTGCCACGCATTTGAGCGAATGTCGGGCTATTATTCGATTTATGTAAGCGGTGCCTCGATTGCTCTGGCCGAGTCTATCGACACTATTGCAAGTAATATTCGAGAAATATCTCCCCAAGTATTTACTTCCGTACCAAAACTTCTTGATACGATTAGAAAGAAAATTCTTTCGGCAATCTCTTCGGAATCCAAAGCAAAACAGAAAATATTCGCTTGGGCTTTCGCCGTTGGAAAAGAAATGCTTTATGCAAAAAAAGAGGATAAAGTAAATTTTGCCATTAAGTCGAAATACAAAATTGCACACAAGCTGGTGTTTGAAAAAATACTGAAGAAAATGGGTGGCAGGCTTCAAACAATGGTCGTAGGTGGGGCTGCCCTTCACAGCGAAACTGCAGAGTTTTTTGAAATACTTGGACTTTCTGTTCTTCAAGGTTATGGGCTGACTGAGTGTTCGCCAGTGATTTCGGTAAACAGAGAATGGGATAATGAGTACGGAACTGTCGGCAAAGCTCTTTGCAATGTTGAGGTGAAGATTGCAAATGATGGGGAAATCCTAGCTCGTGGCCCCAACATAATGAAGGGGTATTACAAGAAAAACAAAGAAACCAAAGAGATGATAGATCCCCAAGGGTGGCTGCACACAGGGGACATTGGTATTTTTACCGAGCATGGTAATATTAAAATCACCGACAGGAAGAAAAATATTTTTGTGAGTAGTGGTGGGAAAAATATTGTGCCAGCTCCTGTGGAAAATGCAATATTGAACAATAGAAATATTGACCAGATCATTATGTTTGGCGATGGTGAGGATTACTGTACGGCGCTTGTTGTCCCAAACTATGAGCTGCTCAAAATAGTTGCCGAGAAGATGAATGTCGCATATTCAAGAATTGAGGAATTAGTAGAAAATGACAGAATAATTAAGTTTATGAAAAATGAAATAGACAGAGAACAAAAGGATTTTTCTAAGTTTGAAAAAGTAAGAAAGTTTAAGCTCTTGCCACAAGCATTTTCGATGGAGTCAGGCGAGTTGAGTCCAAAAATGTCACTAAGAAGGCATGTTGTTAAGGAAAATAATAAAATTCAAATTGCTGCTTTATATAAATAAACTAAACTTATTGTCTCCTAATTTATTGACTCCCCAAAAAAAAACAAAACCCCAAAACTATTATGTTTTGAGGCTCTGTAAAAATTAACGTTTACGCTTGTGTCTATTCTTTCTTAATCTTTTTTTTCTTTTGTGTGTTGCCATTTTATGACGTTTTCTTTTCTTTCCGCAAGGCATATTGAGTGTCCTAAATTTAGTCTTTTAATGAATTGTTTACTTTTTTAGTGAAGTCGGGTGATGGTTTAAAAATTGGTACAAAACGTTTGTCCAGAGGAATGAGTTCGCCAGTCTTTGGGTTGCGGGCAATTCTTGGTTTTCTTTCCTTAGAATTGAACACTCCAAATCCACGTAACTCGATTCTTTGACCATTGGAAACGGAAGTTATTACCGATTGAAGCAATCCGTCTATTACTGCCTTAGTTTCGGTCTTTGTTAGACCAGTTGCCGAGGAAATCTCATTGACCAAATCGGCTTTTGTTTTGCTCTTTCCCATCGCTTCTTATGATTTAATATGTGAGAAATACTGGTCTGGAATATAAAATATATTAAAATATTATAAAGTTCCCCGACCCTTAAAGCGCAAATATAACAAGCAATTAGTTAAATACAAGAGAAGTTTGTAAAAAATATTAATATTTGGCAAAAAGATAGCAAAAGAAGTGTAAATAAATTGTAAACTTAACTCAGTTACATTCTAACTTATCAACTAATTTGTATTAATGAATTTTGTAACTTATCTTGAGGGCTTGCGTTTATTCACTTTAATAGAAAGTATTTCTAATTAAAACAAATATGTATTATGAACTGGACTGCAAACCTAGAGACTGATGACGCTCAAATCCAATGTGGGCTTATTGAAAGCCAAGGGCTTCCCTCTCATGTTGCCATAATTATGGACGGGAATGGGCGTTGGGCAAAAAGTAAAAATATCCCCCGTCTCCTGGGACACAGAGAAGGAATTGAATCTGTTCGTGATATAGTAAAGGCTTGTTCTCAGTTGGGCGTTAATTTTTTGACACTTTACGCCTTCTCGATTGAAAATTGGAAACGGCCAAAAAATGAGATTAAAGGGCTGATGAAACTGCTTGAAATATTCCTACAAGATGAAATCTCTGAGCTTGATGAAAATAATGTGAGGCTTGCCGTTATTGGCAGAACATCATCTTTGCCGCAAAGTGTAAGAAGCATATTGCAGAATTCGATTGAGAGAACTAAAAATAACACAGGGCTAACTCTTACTCTGGCACTTTCTTATGGTAGCCGTTGGGACATTGTGCGTGCTTCCCAACTCATTGCAATGGACGTAAGGGCGGGAAATCTTTCTCCAGAAGATATTTCTGAAGAGACCTTTTCTAATTATTTACAGACCAAAGATATGCCCGATCCCGATTTGTTGATTCGGACAAGCGGCGAGTTTCGTGTGAGTAATTTCCTGTTGTGGGAAATTGCCTATGGTGAGATTTATATTTCTAAAAAGCTTTGGCCAAAATTTAGACGAAATGATTTGTATGAGGCATTGTCAAATTATATAGGTAGAGAACGAAGATTTGGAATGACCTCCGATCAATTAACAAGTAATCCTAAAACTGACACACTCAAAACTGGTAAAGAAACAGAAGGAAATAATGGTTATCTTAAAAAGATTATCTCTGCTTTTGGCAAATATTAGCATCTTATTAATATCTTTTACTAGCTTATTTTCTCAGAGCAGTTCCACGGGGGGAAGAGAAGGCGAGGGGAAGGTTTATAATATTGCTGGAATATCTTGCCAAGGTAATGAGTTTGTTAGCTCCGAGACACTTATCTCGCTCAGCGGGCTTGTCGCCGGTGAGACTTTTGTCTACCCATTTGATGAGAAAATTACAAGTGCAGTCAAAAGGCTCTGGGACAGGAAACAGTTCTCATACGTGGATATTGTGGTTGATAGAATTGGAGTTGCTGGTGTTTTCCTTGTCATCAAAGTTAAAGAAAATTACAGGCTCTCTGAAATTGTGATAAAAAACAATGACGAAGTTTCTACCTCTGATATAAAAGAGGCCGTAAACCGGTATCGTGGCGATATTATCTCAGGGTATGATGTTTATCTAGCAAAAAGAGAAATTCTGAAATTGTACAGAGAAGAAGATCTTGCATTTGCCGAAGTTGATGTTGAGCTAGAACCAACAGATACGGCACAATTCTCACGTATGGAAATTTATATCGAAGAGGGATCAGAATACAGTGTTGAGGAAATAGTCTTCGATGGGGTCACGGAATTAGACATCGGCAAGTTGAACTCAGCAATGGAAAACATTGGAGAGAAGCCTTGGTGGGAGTTCTGGGCTTCTTCTGATTATAATCAAGATGACTATGAAAGTGATCTTGAAAATCTCAAGATGGAATTCAAAAGACAAGGCTTTATCGACGCAGAACTGTTGTCTGATACCGTTATTTACGATGAATATGAGGAAGAAGTCACTATTAAATTAAAAATTTATGAAGGCAAGAAGATTTATTTTAGAAAGGCATACTTTGAAGGAAATACAATCTTTACATCTGAAATTCTCGAAAGAAAGTTGGAGTTTGAAAGTGGAGAAGTCTATGACCAAGAACGCTTCGACATGAATCTGAATATGAATCAAGAACAGACAGATGCAAAATCACTCTATAACAATACTGGCTATCTTTTTTGCGAGTTCGTAAAAGAAGAAAAAAGAATCTCCGACGATACAGTTGATGTGTATGTTAAAGTGTTCGAGGGTGATAGAGCGATTGTCAGGCGAGTGAATATATTGGGAAATATCAAGACAAAGGACAAAGTCATTCGGCGTGAGCTTTACGTCAGGCCTGGTGATTATTTTAATAGATCTGCAATCATTCGCTCAGTCAATGCTCTCAACGTTTTGGGATATTTTAATCCTGAAGCTCTTCGCCCGGATGTAAAACCAATTCCTAAGGACAAAACCTCTGTTGATATTGAGTTTCGGGTGGAGGAAAAATCGACCGATACTTTTAATGCCCAGATTGGCTTTGCTGGCTCATTTGGTCTGACGGGTGCTCTTGGTTTTACATTTAATAATTTTTCATTTACCGAACCATTTGCTGGCGGTGGGGGAGAGCTATTAAATTTCAACTGGGAGTTTGGTCAAGCCTCCAGATTCAGCTCTTTTTCTATTGGTTACACACAGCCTTGGCTTTTGGACGAGCCAACAACTATAGGATTCAATATTTTCGATACAAGGATAAATTGGTCATATAAGTATAACAGGCGTGGAATATCTGTCAATATCGGGCGTAGGTTGAAATGGCCAGATGATTATTTTAGAATAAATTATAGTTTACGAGCTCAAGAAAATGATGTCGAGACTGCCTCAATTTATTATCGTCAAGGAAAGAGTACCGAAATTACAGTTGGTCAGACTATTTCTCGTGCAAGTTTAAACAATATGTTTTTCCCTACCACTGGCTCTAAGTTTGCCCTATCTACTTCTTGGGCAATGGGTTCGGTGGGCATTGGAACGACTGACTTTGTGAAAAACGAACTTAGCTTTGATTTATACAATCCACTTATGAAAATGGGTGAGCAAGACCGCCTTGTACTTTATTTAGGAACTCTTTTCGGCTATATTGACGGGATTGTGACAGATACTACATTAAATCCAATTGAACTCTACAGAATGGGTGGCTCTGGTATTGGAGGGTTTGGGATAACTCCTCTAAGGGGTTATGACGACAGGTCGGTCAATGACACGGGAGGGAAGTTGATGCTGAAATACACGGCTGAACTTCGTTTCGCAATTTCGCTAAACCCAATGCCTGTCTATGTTTATGGGTATGCCGAAGCTGGAAATGTATGGAATGATATGGAGGTGCTAAACCCATTTGATTTAAAAAGATCTGCGGGGCTTGGTGTACAAATGTTTGTCAATCCTATTGGCATACTAGGGTTTAGTTATGGATATGGTTTCGACCCATCTTCATTGGGAAGCGGAAGAATTGAGCCTGATTGGAGATTTAATTTTAGTATGGGTAGATAAAACTTAATTTATGTATTTTATTAGTTAAGTTTGACAAAAGAAAAGTAAAATATTTAATAATTTTTTTTATATCGGAGTAAACTTTAATGAAGAAGTTTTTTGTAATTGTGACTTTTGCCTTATTTACATGTGTATTCACATCATTTGCGACTAAGATTGGAATAGTGGATCTTGAAACTATTGCTCAAAGTCTTGACAAGGCAAAACAAGCTGAAAAAGATTTGCAGGTCTTGGCTCAAAGATACCAAGATACGCTTGTCAATATGCAGCGGGAACTAGAAGAAGCAGTGGCAGCATACCAAAAGCAAAAAACCATGATGCCAAGCGATCAGCAAATGAAGGCAGAACAAGAGCTTCAAGCACAACAAATGGGACTGCAACAATACTATCAAGAAAGGCTTGGGCAACAGGGTTTGCTTTTTCAAAAAAGAGCGGCAGTGCTGGAGCCAATTAGAAATGAAATTCTCGAGGCAATAGAAAAAGTTGCCAAAAAAGAAAAAGTAACCGTCGTGCTAGACAAAAACGGACCAAGTGTTCTCTACTCTCAAACAAAAGATGACATCACTTTCAAAGTGCTTGACCTCATGCAGCGCGGGAAATAATTTTTTCATTAAAATATATAATTAAGGGGCTTAGTTTGATATTTTTATTTACTTAATTTTATTCAATTTCAAAAAACATAAAATGAAATTACTCAAACTATACCTAATGATTTTAGTCACCTCTGCTGTTGGTCTTTATTCTCAGCAAAGAATGGCTTTTATTGCCTCCGATGTCATAAGAGATAAGTTCCCAGAGGCACAACTGGCAGAGCAACGCCTCCAGTCAAATGTTGAAGAATGGAAAAGGCAAATAGAACAATTCCAGATTAAGATTCACAACCTCGATCTCAAAATCAAAAGAAATCGGCTCATTTGGACAGATACCGAAAGAATGCAGAGAGAAAGGGAGTTGAAAGATCTGAAGAACAAAAAGACAAGCTTTGCACAAGAGCATTTCGAACCTGGTGGCGAGTATGACAAGATGGTGAAGACTATTTGGGAACCAATTGAGTTGAAAATATTTGCGGCAGTTAGGTCTGTTGCAGCAGAAAATTCCTATGATTTTGTGTTTGACAAAAGCCTACAACCAGTTCCATATACAAATTATAAATACGATCTAACAGTCAAAGTTCTCAAAAGATTAGGAGTTGATACTGCAGCCCTGGAAGCAGAGTTAAATAAGAAAATCGAAGCCGACCCTAGAAATAAAGTTAAGGAATCAAAGCAAAGGCAATCCAAACGTCGTCGCTCAAGAAGAGTGCGTTCAGCCTCCGAAAAACAAGAAATGGAGCAAAGGGAAGAGCGAGAAAGAAGTGACTCCGAAGAAGAAGAAGAAGAGCTTATTCCACCTGGGCAAATTGAAAAAGAAATTCCCGAGCCTATGAATAAGGAAAAGAAATGATGTTCAAACTCTCGGCTGGGCAAATTGCTGAAATTGTGGGCGGGAGCTTGCAGGGCGAGTCTGATATAGTTGCAAGCAGAGTAAATAGAGCCGGTAATGCCGAGGAAATGGATTTAGTTTTTATTGCTAAGACGGAACTCGGAGCAATCCTAGACGAACGGAACCCTTCGGTCGTTCTAGTTCCACTAGATTTTGCAAGAAACTCAACGAAAGGTCAAGCCTTCATTGAATGTGAAAACCCTTATAAATCTTTTGTTATTTTTCTGACATATTTGGATAAACTGCGTTCCAAAGACAGCAAAATTGACAAAAGTGTAATAATTGGTGAGAACACTTTAATCGGTGATAATCCAAATATATTGGCTGGGGTAGTGATTGGTTCTAGTTGTAAAATTGGAGATAATGTCAGAATTTATCCAAATGTTACAATATACGATTACACAGAAATTGGAGATAATGTAATCATTCACTCAGGAGCTGTCATTGGTGGGGATGGTTTTGGATTTGAGCAATTGGGCGACGGCTCTTATGAGAAAGTTCCACAAATGGGAAATGTGCAAATTGGCAATAATGTAGAAATCGGTGCAAATACGACTATTGACCGCTCAGTTGCTGGTTCTACAATAATTTCAGATGGCGTGAAAATTGATAATCTAGTTCAAATTGCACACAATGTAGAAATTGGAGAAAACACTGCCATTGCCTCTCAGACTGGAATTGCTGGATCTGTAAAAATTGGGAAAAGAGTAAAAATTGGTGGGCAAGTTGGCTCTGTTGGGCATATCACAATCGCAGATGATGTGACAATTATGGCACAATCTGGGATTGCACAAAGTATTAAAAAAGCAGGTGCTTATTTCGGGTCTCCAATAAAACCACGGATTGAGGCATTGAAAATAATTAATGCAATGTCGGAATTACCAAATATTTTGAGAACAATTAGGAAACTGGAAAGAAAAGAAAAGTAATTTTCAACACTTATTACACACAAAAAATTCTAAAGCAAGTCATTACTCTTGCTTTTTTTCGTAAACTTTCCAAGCATTTAGCAAATGTGGAGAAAAGAGTGAGGAGTGGTGTGGGTGTATATTGATAATTTTTCGTTAATTTCGTCTTCTATGAACTAAGGAATTATATGGCTCAAGAAAATCAAAGAACTATAAAGAAGAAATCCTCCCTAACAGGTATTGGACTTCATACAGGCAATGAATCTACAATTACTTTTTGCCCAGCTCCAGCCGGTCATGGCTATAGTTTTGTAAGAACAGATGTTGAGCCTAATGTTGAAATTCCAGCACTTGTTGATTATGTGATAGACCTTTCTCGTGGTACAACATTAGGAATTGGGGATGTGAAGGTTCATACCGTTGAGCATGTTCTGGCAGCTCTTGTAGGGCTAAGGATTGATAACTGTATAATTGAACTCTCGACCAATGAACCACCCGTGGGCGACGGGTCCTCGATGCCTTATGTCAATGCTTTGCTCGAGGCGGGGATGGAGGAGCAAGACGAGCCAAGAGAATATTTTGTCCTTTCGGAAATGATTCGCTACCAAAATGACGAAAAAGAAATAGACCTTGTCGCACTTCCTAATCAAGATTATAGAATTACAGTAATGGTAGATTATGAAAACCCTGCACTTGGTTCACAACACACAGGACTATTTGATTTTAATGGAGAATTTGCAAAAGAATTTGCACCAGCTCGCACATTTTGTTTTCTGACAGAACTTCAAACACTGAAAAGAAATGGGCTAATAAAAGGTGGCTCACTCGAATCGGGTGTGGTTATTGTCGATAAGGAAGTGAGCGAGGATGAACTAGAAGAAATTAAAGAAATGTTTGGTCTCGACAACGTCCCTTCCTATCACAAAAGTGGAATCCTAAACGATGAGCCACTCAGATTCAAGAATGAACCAGCAAGGCATAAATTACTCGATATTATTGGTGATTTAACTTTGGCTGGAGTGCTGGTCAAAGGGCAAATTCTTGCCGCACGCCCCGGGCATGCCTCCAATATTGAACTAGCTAAATTAATCAGAGCTAAATATTTGGAGTCTAAGGAAAAAGAAAAATATGATCCAAATAACTTGTCAAATATAAAATTGGATATTAATGAAATATTGGAAATATTGCCTCATCGCTATCCATTCCTTCTGCTCGATAAGGTGATGAGTTACGATGAGAAAGAAAAAATAATAATAGCTTGCAAAAATGTGACAATCAATGAACCATTCTTCCCAGGGCATTTTCCTGGAAAACCAATCATGCCAGGTATGTTAATTTTGGAGGCAATGGCTCAAGTTGGTGGAATTATGAT
>JAJRPT010000234.1 GCA_024280675.1 Bacteroidota bacterium | reverse complement strand
TTCTCCAACTCCTCCTAGGACACGATGAGCATCAACTGCTGTGCGGTAAGTTTGTTCAAAGAAAAAAGAGAAAAGAAGAGCCATCAGCATGAGCAGTGAAGAAGAAACCAATAAAATATTTAACCTTTTCTTGGATTGGGAAGTTGATGATTTGCGTAATTTTAGTATTTCGCTAATTCCAAATCCCGCCAGAATTGGAGCCGCAAAATGCAGCATAACAAGTGCCATCGATGGCGCACGGAATTTATTGAAGAATGGGACATAATAGAAAAAGAAATCATAGACCAAAGAAAATGTGTAACCAAATGACAGCAATAAAGAAAATACAGACAAGACCACAAGGAATTTCACAAAGAAATGTCGCCAACCCCAAATACTACCAAAAATAGCAAGTAAAAATATTATAACTCCAAAATAAGGTGGTGCATCTTCGATTTGTTTCTGACCCCAATAGGCGTAGAGCTTTCCGCTGGGTGGGACTAACTGAGAAAGCATTGTGCCACTATTGCCAGCCAAAGACTTGTCGTATTCTAATTTTCCAAAGCCAAAAAATGAAGGTGATATGAAAGTAATCATTTCGCCAGGAGAAAATGAAAATGAAGTCGCATATTCATAGGTATTGCCACCGCTTTTGTCTTTTTCATTCTCCGAAAGAGTGGGGGCAGAACCACGGGTAGAGTGTGGAGTGTAGGCATTTGTGGCAAGTATCCTATCGCTTGACATCGAAAGTGCAATGACAAGGCAAACAAGGGCTACCGGCAATGTCTTAAGAGTTTTGTGTTCGCCAGATTTTATCTCCGAGGCAATAGAGAGTACGTAGAATAAAGCAACAGAAAGCCCAGCATAAAAGAGCATCTGCATATGAGTCCCCTCGAACATGAAATGCAAAAGAATCACAAAAAGAGCTGATTTAACCAGAGTAATTCTTTCCCTTAGACTTAATATCGAAAGAAATACATAGGGCAGAACGGCAAGCACCCAGGGTTTTGTATTGTGACCAATCATTATCCAAATTATCACACCAGTCGAGAAGATTGCGGCAAGCGAAGTGATAAAAGATACAATTTTTTCTGTACCGAGTTTTAGCTGAAGAAAGTAGATGCCTATCCCATAGAGTATGTAGAAAGTACCCACACGAGCTACATCACTAGAAAATATTTCGCCCACAAACCTTGTTATCTCAAGAAGAAATTCTGCAATAAAATCCCAGCTTCGCTCTCCAGTTGCTAGCAGTGCCTCAAAGATTGGCATGCCTGAGAAGATATGCGGAGACCAAAGAGGGAACTCGCCTGCCTGGTTCGCTTCTTTTAAATAGTTTGAAAAAGAGGCATAGGAAATATTATCGGAGGCAATGAATCCTCCACCAGAAATAGCATTCCAAAGAAAGATAAATACAGATATTGCAATTAAAATTGGGAATATAAGATTTTGGTATTTCTTTGGAATGAAAGTAATATTAAGCTCTTTATTGGCAGGCTTACTTGAGTTGATTTTCTTGGACTTCATTCTTGAGTTATTTAGTGATTAAAAGAACAAATTTAAATAAATTAACACAGAAAAAGTCAAGTTTCTGAGATTATTAAATATTAATTCTAGCTCAACTGACGAATAATTTCTTTTTGGTCTTTGAGGGCTTCATAAAGTAATTTTCTAGCACGAAAAAGATGAGCCTTGACCGTACCCAAAGGAATATTTAATTTGCTTGCAATTTCAGAATATTCAAGCTCTTCCTGATGCCTGAGTTGGACTATCACCCTGTAATTCTGGGGCAAATCAGATATGGCTTTTGCTAGAATTTCTTTTCGTTCAAGGCTGATTAATTCTACTTCGGGTGTGTGCGAAGTGTCTTTTATATCAATGTATTGATCCTCATCCTCGCCAAATGGTTGGTCTATTGACACCATCTGAAAACGTTTCTTTCGCAGAAAATCAATGGTGTTGTTCGAGGCAATGCGGTAAATCCATGCCGAAAAAGTATAGGAAAATTGAAAGCGGGGGAGTGCTTTGAAAGCCTTGATGAATGTTTCTTGGACTAAATCTTCTACGTCATCGGGGTTGTTTATCATGCGACGAATTAGTGCCGTAATCCTGATATTGTATTTGTCTTGCAAAAATGCAAAGGAGTTTACATCTCCGGCAAGTACATTGCGAATTGCTTTGAAATCTTCTTCATTTTGTATTTTTCTTTCTTCGGGACTCATTCTTTCTGAGTTAGTTTTTATTTACAATTTTTAAAAAATAAATATCTGGCAAGATAAACAAAAATAAACAAAATGCCGAGTGGAGCGGTTCCCATTCGGCAGATTTTTTCAACTTTGGTAAAAATTAAATATTATCACAAACTTATGACTTGTATTAGATGTCCAAATTTTTCACATACTTTGCGTTCTGCTCAATGAAATGACGACGTGGCTCGACCTTGTCGCCCATTAGGGTTTGGAATATTCTGCTTGCAATAGCCGCATCACCAATAGTTACTTGCAGAAGAGTTCTAGTCTCTGGATTCATTGTCGTGTCCCAAAGCTGATCTGGATTCATCTCACCCAGTCCCTTGAAGCGAGAGAGTGTGATGCCGTGCTTTTCCGCCTGCTCCGAAGGACTTAATTCCTTGTTGTCAGCAGTTAGATTTTTCTTTCGCTTGGCACTTTCTTTCATTATCCTGTCAACAATTTCTTCTCTTTCTTTTTCGTTATAGGCGTAATACTCAAGTTTTCCTTTTTTGATTTTATAAAGAGGAGGTTGAGCGATATAGAGCTTTCCTTGGAAAATTAATTCGCGCATATAAGTGAAAAACAATGTAAGAAGAAGAGTACGAATGTGGGAGCCATCCACATCGGCATCGGCCATTAAAATGATTTTGCCATAGCGCGCGTTATCTGGATTGAATTCATCGCCAAATCCAGCACCAATGGCTGTGAAAATAGTTTTTATCTCATCATTTTCTAATATTTTATTTAGCCTGGCTTTTTGTACATTTAGTATTTTTCCCTTGAGTGGTAGAATTGCTTGGAAACGACGATCACGTCCCTGCTTTGCCGAACCACCAGCCGAATCTCCCTCGACCAGATAAACCTCGGTATCTTCTGGAGATTTCATTGAACAGTCGGCTAATTTCCCAGGAAGTGATGAAATTTCTAGTGCGTTCTTGCGTCGAATCATCTCACGAGATTTTTTGGCAGCCATTCGGGCTTCGGCGGCCAAAATAGCTTTCTCAATCACAATTTGAGCTTGTTTTGGATTCTCGTCCAGGTACTTCGATAAGCCACTGTTTACGATCTGTCGGACAATTGATTCGGTGTCACTGTTACCCAGCTTTGTTTTTGTTTGCCCTTCAAACTGTGGCTCTGCCATTTTTATTGAAATAATAGCTGTCAGACCTTCTTTGAAATCTTCCCCAGTTACTTTAATTGTGTTTTTAGATAATCTTGGGTGATTTGTGGCATAAGAATTTAATGTGCGGGTCAGGGCAGATCTGAACCCAGCCACATGAGTTCCGCCCTCGATTGTATTAATATTATTTACAAACGAAATCACATTGTCTGAATAGGAGTTATTGTATGCAAAACATATATCAACAACTGTGCTTGTGGTGTCGTCGGCTGTGGCTTCTCCAGAGAAAAGAATTGGAGGCACAAGAGTATCGACTGAATCATCAATATAATTTACAAAATCAACAAGTCCGCCTTCGTAATGAAATGTTTCCTCTCGTGGCTCGTCCCGCTCATCTTTGAACGAAATGGTCACCAAAGTATTCAGAAAAGCTAGCTCACGAAGTCTTTCGGCTGTTTTATCGAACTTAAATTCTGTGGTGATGAAAATTGAATCATCTGGCCAGAAGTGGATAGTTGTACCAGTCTCACTAGATTCGCCAATCACATCTACAGAAGTGACGGGATCACCTTTTGAATATTCTTGCCTAAAGATTTTGCCATCACGCCGTACCGTTACGACATTTTTTGAAGCAAGAGCATTCACACAACTCACCCCCACTCCGTGCAATCCACCAGAGACTTTGTAAGTGTCCTTGTCGAACTTACCACCGGCGTGAAGTGTACACATTACAACTTCGAGTGTGGATATTTTCTGGACTGGGTGAATCCCCGTGGGTATTCCACGCCCGTCATCGGTCACAGAGCATGATCCATCAGAGTGGAAAATAACGTCTATATTCTTGCAATACCCAGCCAATGCCTCGTCGATTGAGTTGTCCACAACCTCGGTGATGAGGTGATGAAGACCACGCTCGCCCACATCGCC
>JAJRPT010000011.1 GCA_024280675.1 Bacteroidota bacterium | reverse complement strand
TTTTGAATCCCCAAGGTCGGCATGAAGCACTTCCATAATTGCCAGACAAGTGTCCAGTCCGATTAAATCACCAATGGCAAGCGGCCCCATCGGATGAGCAAAACCAAGGCGGGCAACGGTGTCAATACCATCTACGGTACCGATATTTTCCATCAAAGTGTAAACAGCTTCGTTGATATATGGCAGAAGAATACGGTTTGCGATGAATCCCGGAAAATCATTTGCGAGAACGGGAGTCTTCTTCAGCTTCAAGACCATTGAGTTAATTGTGTTGTAGACCTCATCGGATGTGCCCAGACCACGAATTAGTTCAACAAGTTTCATCACTGGCACAGGATTCATAAAGTGCATTCCGATTACTTTATCTGGGCGAGTGGTTGCCGCCGCAATTTCGGTGATTGAGATGGTTGAAGTGTTGGTGGCAAGAATTGCATCGGAGTTGATTACTTTATCAAGGTTCTTGAATATTTTAAATTTCAAGTCTTTGTTTTCGGTCACGGCTTCAATAACAAGGCAGACATCTTCGCCATCTTCGAGATTGGTGGTGCCAGTGATTCGGGTTAGAATTGTTTCTTTGCCGGAGTCGGTAATTTTTTCTTTTTTAATTAATCTGTCCAAGCTCTTTGAAATTGTAGCCAGCCCACGGCTCAGCGCATCGTCGTTTAAGTCGCACAAAACTACTTCATATCCAATCGAAGCACAGACTTGAGCGATCCCATTTCCCATAGTTCCAGCACCCAGAACTAATATTTTTTTTATTTCCATTATTTTTTCCGATTTTTAGTAAAACAATATTTCAAATTTAAGAAAGAATTATCTCAAATATGGAAAAATCATTCAAAGCACTTCTAATAACTGAAAATCCTGACGGCACATTCAAAAGAGCAATCACTTCGAGAAATATCTCAGACTTGCCCAGCAATGATGTTTTGATTAAAGTGCATTATTCTGCACTTAATTATAAAGACGCGCTTTCCTCTGATGGTCACAAGGGAATCACCCGCCACTACCCTCACACGCCTGGTGTGGACGCATCTGGTGAGGTTGCCTCCGACAAGTCTGGTGTATTTAATATTGGCGACAGAGTTATTGTTACCGGCTATGATTTGGGCATGAATACAAGTGGCGGGATGGCAGAGTATATTTCTGTCCCAGCAAATTGGTGTGTGCCATTGCCCAAGGGTCTAACTCTTAAAGACGCAATGATTTATGGCACCCATGGGATTACTGCCGCAATCTGCGTTCGAGAGCTTATGGGCGTGGGAATTACTCCTGGGAAAGGGAAAATCCTTGTCACTGGTGCCACCGGCGGTGTTGGATCATTTTCTGTTGGGGTTCTCTCAAAATTGGGATATGATGTTGTGGCATCGACTGGGAAGATTGAGACTCATTCTGAGTATCTAAAAAGCCTTGGTGCAGATGAAATCCTCACACGAGAAGATGTCATTGACGGTTCATCTCGCCCATTGCTTTCTGCTCGTTGGACGGGTGCCATTGACAATGTTGGCGGAAAGACACTCTCCTCGATTATTGCCGCAACTGGGTCTGGGGGTGCTGCCTGCGTAGTTGGTTTGGTCGAGGGCGACAGGATTGAGACTTCCGTTTATCCATTCCTTCTTCGTGGAATTAAACTGATTGGAATTGATTCGGCTGAGCGTCCGATTGAGCTAAAAAAAGAACTTTGGGAGCATCTTCTATCTGAGTGGAAACCAGATTGTTTTGAAAATATGAGCCGTATTGTTTCCCTTGACAATATTATTCCTGAGATTGAAAAAATGTTAGGAGGAGGCGAAGGAGGCAAAGTTGTGGTAGATATTTTAAACTCACATTGAGCGACATTAATAAAAAAATATGAACAATAAAAACACATATAAAATATCAATTATTTCAATTGGCGATGAGCTTTGTATTGGGCAAACTGTGAACACCAACGCAAGTTTTATTGCTGAGAAAATGACAAAGATTGGCGCAGAGGTTTTGGCTCATTCTGTGATTCGGGATGAGAAAAAAGAAATAACTTCCGAGATTGAAAGGCTTTCGGAAGTATCTGATTTAATAATTATGACAGGTGGTCTGGGGCCAACACCCGATGATATAACAAAACAAGTCCTTTCTGATTACTTTTCTTGTGAGCTTGAACTAAATATTGAGCTTTATGAGATGCTTAAGGCACGGTATTTTTCTCGTGGATTCAAGCAAGTTTCCCAGAGTTTAAAATGGCAATGCACACTCCCGGCAAATTGTAAATTATTCCCAAACCAAGTGGGTGCAGCACCTGCGATGATGTTTGAGGCGGATGAGTACAAATTAATTTCAATGCCTGGTGTGCCAACTGAAATGAAATCTATTTTAGAGAACTCTGTGCTGAGTTTTGTCCTTGACGGGATGGAATTGCTAGAAAGTGATATGATTATTTATCGCTCGCTTATAACTGCAAATATTACAGAGTCTTTGCTTGCCGAACGAATTGGAGACAAATATTGGCTTGACTACAAAATTACACTTGCTTATCTGCCATCATACCAGGGAGTTAAGCTCAGAATTGGAACGGTCTCAAAGGGTGTGAAAAAAGGAAATCTAATTCTTGACAGGGCTCAGAATATTATTGAAGAAAAAATATCTGACTTTATTGTGGGCGATGGCGATAGAAATATTGCAGAAATAATCTCTGAAATTCTTACAAAAAGCAAACAAAGCTTGTCCGTTGCAGAGTCTTGTACCGCCGGTGGTCTGGGAGCAGAATTGACCAAGGAGGCGGGAGCATCGGGTTGGTTTTTGGGAGGCATAATCTCCTACTCGAATGAAGTGAAGATGAATTTGCTGGGTGTAAAAGCAGGTACGTTAAGCAGTCATGGTGCGGTTTCTGAGAATTGTGCCAAGGAAATGGCTCTTGGAGTTAGAGAAAAGTTATCGTCCGATATTGGAATCTCAATCACTGGAATTGCAGGGCCCGGTGGCGGTAGCGATGAAAAAGCAGTTGGCACAATTTGGATTGGATATTCGGATAAAACACGTAATTTTGCAAAACATTTCCTATTCGGATCAGAAAGAGAATTTAATCGAAAAAGATCCATCGGAATGGCACTTATGGTTATTTACAAACAAATAAAAGATTTATAAAATTAATAATATTCAAAAATCAAAGATTTATAAAATACTGGCAATCGAAACATCGTGTGACGATACGGCTGCCTCTGTTGTTTGGGGCGACAATGTGCTCAGCAATATTATATCTTCCCAAGATTTTCATACGCTCTACGGCGGGATTGTCCCCGAGCTTGCGTCCCGGTCGCACACAGAAGTTATCTCCAAGGTTGTAGACTCAGCGTTGGAAACAGCTAAAAGCAAAATCAGCGAAATTGACGCCATTGCTGTGACCACTTCGCCGGGGCTTGTGGGTTCGTTGCTCGTTGGATCTAATTTTGCCAAAGGGCTTGCAATAAAATACAATCTTCCAATTATTCCAGTCAATCACATCGAAGGGCATATTTTCTCTGGAAATCTACAAAAGGGCGATACGGAGTTTCCGCTCATTTCTTTAGTTGTATCGGGCGGGCATACGGCTATTTTCTTGGTCAGGTCTTACTCAGATTATGAGCTTGTCGGCACGACCGTCGATGATGCTGCGGGCGAGGCATTTGATAAAATTGCTAAAATGCTCGGGCTGGGATACCCCGGAGGACCAGCAGTAGACAGATTGGCAAAGCAAGGCAACGCTCGGGCTTATAATTTTCCACGCTCGATGCTCAATCAAAATAATTTTAATTTTTCATTCTCAGGACTGAAAACATCGGTACGGTATTTCTTGCAAAAAGAATTCCCTGGTGGCGCGCCAGAGGAATTGTTCCCAGATATTTGTGCCTCTGTCCAAGAAGCCATCGCTGAGGTTCTCTCAATCAAAACATTGAAATCTGCGAAAAAATTTAATTGCAACACAATCGTAATTGGTGGAGGTGTTTCGGCAAATTCTCGTCTTCGACAGATGCTTTTGGAAAAATCAAAGAAATATGGAATTAGAGTGGTTATGCCAAATATGGAATATTGCATTGACAATGCGGCAATGATTGGCTTTGTTGCCAGCAAAAAACTATCAGAGCTTGGAGCAGACACATTTCTTGATTTAGACTTCACTGTTAGTCCAAATGCAATTAGGGGACGCAAAGTAATTCCTTGAAAAAGGGTATTAAGGCCCCCGGGTGCAAATTGTTTATATTTATTTGACTAAGAGCTTTTGTCTAAGAGGTGGTTGATAATATCTTCGACTGAGATGGATTCGGCATCGGCGTTGAAATTTGCGACAATTCTGTGCCTGAGAACTGAAATCGCAAGCGATCGCACATCATCAATGGTGGGACTTGCATTCCCATTGAGTGCCGAGCGTGATTTAGCTCCAAGAATTAAATACT
>JAJRPT010000233.1 GCA_024280675.1 Bacteroidota bacterium | reverse complement strand
GTGTCATAATGATTGCGGTCCGTCTGAATTGCTTTCTCTATATATTCAGAAGCAAGAGCAAAATCGCCTTTCTCTAAATACGCCATAGTAATTGCGTTGAGGCAATAAAGCTTAGTTCTTTTGTCTATCCTTTCACTCTGGTAAGAAGAGCTGTACAATTCTATTGCCCTATCAAAATCAAGATTAGCAAAAGATATTTCCGCCAAACCAATTTGCGTCCACACGTCTTCATATTCTTTTAAATTAATCTCAGAGGCAGACCCTAGGCTGGTTCGGCAAAATGAGTCTAGTCTTGTAAGCATTTTAATAGTTGAGTTTCTCCAAGTCATTTGAGTCCTTACTCTGGCCGAAGAAGCTATCCCAATAGAATATAGTTTTGAGCAATTATTAAAGGCATCAAGCAATACAAATGATAAATAACTTCTGTCGGGTTCTACTGGTTCATTGCCGTCGGCTTGCTTTGTGGGTATTAGCCAGCCGTCTGCTTCTGTCACAAAATCTGCTGTGACTCCCTTATCTGTAACAATAACTGGAAGCCCACAAGCCATTGCCCACAAGAGATTTAAAGAAGAAGCAACACTTCTGTACGGCATTAAAAAAATATCGCAAGCACGGCAAAGTTGAGATTGTTGCCATTCATCTAAATCATCTTCAATCAAAAGAATTTCTGCTGTGTCACTTCTTGCCGACATTTCTTTAATTTTTTCTATCAGCTTCGAGTCATTGTTTTTATCCCGTGGACTCGATGAGATGACAAAACAAACATCGTCTTCTTTGCTAAAAGTGGAAGAATAACATTCGAGTGCTATTTCTACTCCGCTGGCTTGATTTATTGGGCCAGAATAAAGAAACTTAAATCTTTTCTTTGTGTGAAGCTCTAATTTCTTGCCGTTTGGTGTAAATATTTCTGGGTTGATTCCAAGTGGCATTAACTGGACTTTGTCCGAATCAATTCCAGAGCGAATCACCGACTCTCTTGCAAAAAGTGATGTCGTCCATATCTCGTCGCAATTTTCCATAGCGGACAAGTATTGCTTAGGTAGAGGATGATAATCCCTGCCGAGGTAAATTATCCACTTAGCTCCAAGAGGAGGCTCGTCCTTTATCACCCCAGCGTGGCGAATCCAAACATAGGGAAGTTCTAGCACCTGCTCAGAAACGTCGGATTTATACCGAACATCATACCCTGAAATTATTTTATCCGTTTCATTCTTGTCAGATTTTAAAGTAGATGTCGTCAGAACTGAAAGCTCTAGTAATTTAGAGTCTAATAACTTCGAGCAAAAATTCCTGCTAACTGTTGAAAAATATCCCGCCCCGTATTGCTCTGATTCCCAGACGATATTAATCTGCTTTTTGCCATCTCTTTTTGGGTTGTAAACCCTTGCCCTGCTTTGCCTTTTAGTTTGCTTGTCATTGCTATGGAGCAATTCTTTATTCTCAGTAAATTGTTTCAAAATATCAGAGAACTGGTGTTGTTCCGATGTATTTTCGCTACTCTTGTATGCCAGAATGGTCATGTTTAGATTCTCAAGAAAGATGTCTTGATTTGCCTCACTTTCGGCATATTGTCTGAGTATAAAGCCAGAGTCAGTAAGACGCTTACCTATTGACTCTTCGTCAAATGCTGAACGAATGGGATGAGCATAGCCAAGCGGTGAATCGAATAGCATCTGAGATATGAACTCGCCATTCCACTCACCCGATAGATAACTCTGCACTTGCTTTTTAAGGTTTGGAAGTCGAAGCACAAGCTCGCCTCCGACCTTGATAATTCTGTTTATCTCACTCAATACTCCAAGGGTCTGCTCATTTGGGAATAGTTCAAGAATGCCGTCAATTAATACCTTGTCCACAGAGCCGTCTGCTAGTTCAATCGAAAACGATTCGCCGTCTTGTGATAGCTTTTCTGAAATATCTACATTGATATATTGCTCATTTCTTTTGCTTTTGTCTGTGAAAAAAATATTTAGAATCTCTGGAGGTGAAGCAGCAATCTCAGACAACTTTACTAAATCACCCTCTGAAATAAATTCGTAATCCATGGTTTCTAGCTCAATAAAGTCTTTTGCAGATTGAAGCTGTGAAAGTGAAAGAGAAAAAACATACTTGGAATCACCAACAAAGTCTACTCCTGTCCGCCCAAAAAGACGCTGGGAAACCGATTGTGCAATCTCTTGGTATTTATCTCCAGAGACCTTGTTCATCTGCTGGAGCAATTCTTGTAGAGCTTCTTGAAATTGTGAATACTTTTTGCTATCTAAACTAAGACCCCAAAGTTTATCTTCATCATAGTAGATATAGTCATCTTGAGAAATAACTTTGCCCCATTTCTTAAAGAATAGTTTTTTATTATTTTCATTGTAATGCTCACTGCTTTCTGCCTCTTTTGTGAGACCACCCATGTGAACAACAAGTGACTCTGGGTTATAAATCGCTTCATGGTCATTGGCCGTGAGCTTCATACATAAATCATAATCTTCGTAGCCAAACATATACATTTGGTCAAAGCCACCAACTCGCTTAAAATTCACACTTCTAGTGCTTAGGCATGAGCCACTAACGGCCTTGTACTTTCTTCTGAGATTGACTTGCGGAGCCTTCGAGCTTGCATATTTGTAAATGCTGTACGGCCTTATCTGAGCTTCGGCATCCTCTCCAAACACAATACCTGCATTATCAATCAAGCCATTTGGATACCTCAGCATTGAGCCTTGAACTAGGCATTTTGGGTTTCGCTCAAATTCATTGACCAAGGCTTCATCCCAATTAGCCTGTGGCAGACAATCATTATCGAGAAATATTAGATATTTGCCATTTGATACTTCGCTTGCTTCGTTGCGTGCCGCAGACAGCGGAGTGTTTCCTTCTGAGCGTATCACTTGTATTCCAGTGATAGATTGAAGGTACTCTGAGCATTCAATATCGGAGCCATTGTCGTAGATGATCAACTCAAAATCATTAACAGTGTTGCCGATTATATTGTCTATACATTCTTTGCTTACCTCTAGTTGGTTCCTGACTATTACTATGATTGATAGTAATTTAGAAGCATTTGGCTTATCATATTTTGTGTTCTCAGAAATTGCATTTTCAATCTGCTCCGACAGAATGTGTGCTAAATCATTTTCTGGATTAATAATGATTTCGTCTGAGATGCTTGCAAATGCTTGTTCGTGCCACCCAATCTTGAATTGGCAAAGTGCTTTGAAATACAGTAAATTCCGCATGCTCGACGGTGACCCGTCGTTTAGTATTCCTTCAATAATTTCTAGGGCTGATTCATATTGCTCATTGCTGATTAGCTCCTGAATTCTTGGTGAAAATTCTGAAATATCTGGTTCTTTGGGCACAGCACGTCTGATTAATGCTTTTGTTGTGAGCATTGTTTGATTGTCAATCTCACAATCTAGAAAATCGGATAAATCATCAAGAGTTTCGCTGGGTGAGTTAATTAGCTTTTCTTTTTCTATTTCGAACACTTCTAAATTTTCATACTTTTGCAAAGATTGCTCCTCGAACTCTCTGTATTTTCCAATCAAGCCATCGCACATCTGAGCGGGAAAGGCATACTTCCGCTCTAAGAATTCTGATTGTTCCGCTTGCTTTGAGCTGATCCTGATGATTTTTAAATTTTCGATGTTCTCTATGTATAAATCAAGAAATAATGAGTTTGCCTTGTCGTTAAAGACCCATTTATTCTTATACTGCTTGAAATTAATTAAGTCAGCTATTTCTTGCTTTTGTTCATCTGAGAAATTATATTCGTGGTTTAAATCTGGAGGATAATCCCAGCTCGAGGCAATACTTTCTAAAAGCGAAGAGTTCAAGCTCGCAAAATCGATGTCTACATAGCTTTCTCTGTCTTGAGGAGATTCCCCCATGTATTTTTTGTATCCTGTTGAATAATCAATAAGATGGAGGATTTCAGTAAGCAAATCAGAGCCCGAACCCGGCAGACCTAGGACAATTATGGCCGATGATGATTTGTTTTCAATTTCTAGTAAATCCACATAGTCTGGGAGATTATCACTCCCGCTTTGGGCAATCCTAATTAAGAATTCTTCATCGTCTGAAATTATTGCAGAATATTGTTTGCTGATTTCAAAACTAGCATATTCGTCCTCTTCTTTGAAATTTGCTGCTATTGCCTTGCCTGGGATAATCTTGTTTAATATGCCAAACATTCTTTTTGCAATATCTTTTTTGGTCTGGTAAACAACACTGGTTTTATTGTCGTAAGTTCTTAGAATCACTTCTTGCTCGTCACCGGTACAAATACTTTTATTTGAAATCAAACTACCCAGTGGGTGTAATAAACCTAGACCATTAGATTTATTCTCAGTGAAATTGTCCCCATACCAAAGCTCGTTCTCTTTTGCCAATTTCACAATTTCGGAGAATGTGCTAAGGCTGACAATACTATGATGGGCGGTAATTTCATTAGCAATTTTATTTAAGTTTTCCGTCCAAGCCTCGTCCAATGACTCCTTTATATAAATCGCGCCAAAGACCAAATATTTGAAATAAGACAAAGCACTTAGCCTCCAAAGACCAGAATGCTTTTCTCTACTCTCCAAAAATTCTAAAACAAGATCTTCTGGAATAAGACCTTCTTCTGGGCATATTGCCATTACTTTTATATACATTTCTTTTCCCTCAGAAATTGGATAATAATAAATATTATCCTCCCAAAAAGAGCCGGTCACATCTTTTGCTATGTTTTCGAATATCTTTTTTGAGTCGCCCAAGAGCAAGACATCGATGATGAGATCGGAGAATGAATCACGAAGCCTTGTGATGATTTCTGAATTTCTGAGTATCACATATTTGCCGCCCATCTCAGAAAGATTTATGAACAAATCAGAAATTGGTGCTGAGTTATATTTTTTTTGGATTTCACAAAACAGCTCTTCATCTTTGAGATAATGATAGATTTTTTTTGTTTGAGTGTAAACTTTCTTTTTTTTATAATTATGATGTTCAGTCTTAATTTGCTTTGTTGAAATAAAGACATCTGAGCTAAGGTCTTGTGGAAGCTCGTCCTCATCTGAGATAATTATATCGTATTGATTGTCCAAAAATTCAAAAGATGAACTTATCTGAAGATTGTCAATTCCAAGCACCTCTTTTATTTTGGATACTTGCTTTGCCCTTGTTCCTTCGACTACAAGGTGGACTGTTTTAGCCCCCTTAAAAAGTGACCAAAATGCAAAATAAGCAAGACGAGTTGCCGTAACCAATACCCTTTTATCCAAGAAATATTCCGAATAGAAAAGATAAGACATTGAGTTTTTGTACTCAAGAAGTCCTGTCTCTTGGCTGGAAATCTCGGCAAAGGCATCCGAAAGTAGAAAAGCTCCATCTGATTCAAAATTAGTGGAGAATTCCGTGGCGTTTATCTGGTTTGGATAATTATTCATCTTTTGCACTATTGCAAATAATTGTACATGCAGTAATTTGCAATGCAAAAATAATGCCAAGCAATTAACAATGGCTAAGTCATTGAATATTCTACAGCTTAAAGATTTGTATTAGTAGATCAGCAATTTTATCTAGGTCGCATAACTCGTCTACGGCACCAACTTTTTGAGCCGATGTAATCATACCAGAAACTATACAAGTCGACGGTTCTTGACCAATGCAATAGCCTCCACTCTCGTTAAGTTTCTTTAGCCCAACCGCACCGTCACTGCCCATGCCCGTCATCACAAGGGCTAGTAGTTTACGCCCATAAATTTTGACCAAATGCTCCAATGCAACATCGTATGAGGGGCTGTAGAGTCTGTCTGCTTCGGCATGATCTCTTATCGTAATTGATGATTTGCCAACACACATTTGCTTGCCCCCAGGGGCTATGTAAACATTTCCAACCTTATGAACGTCCCCATCCTCTGCTTCTTTTACGCTTAATTCAGACATGTTGTTGAGTCTGTTTGCAAGAGATTTAGTAAAATTTGGTGGCATGTGCTGGATGATGAAGATGGGGACAGGAAAGTTTCCAGGTAATTTGGGGATTACAGATTGCAGGGCAAGAGGTCCGCCGGTGGAAATTCCAATCACAAGTGCATTAATATCACCGGCTTTGGGTCTTCCTGTTTTCTCAGCTTTTTTTACTTTGATGGGCTGCTTGACTTTGGTAATCTTTGCAGGTTCTTTAACGGGTTCTTTCTTTTTCTTTTTTGGATCCTTTGTCAGCAAGGATTTTCTCAAAACTCTATTTTTGATTGTAGAGTTCCGACCGATTGAGATTATCTTAGCAATAATCTCATTTCTCATCTGGGAAGATTGTATGAAAGAATTATCTTTTGCTACAAAGTCAATTGCCCCTCTTTGCAAAGCGTCGAGCGTAGACTCGGCACCCTCACTCGTTAAGCTGGAAACCATTAGAACAGGTGTTGGCACTTTACTCATAATTATTTCAAGTGCGTCAAGCCCGTTCATAACTGGCATTTCTATGTCCATTATCACAACATCTGGCTTGAGTTCAATGGTTTTATCCACGCCCTCCTTACCATTTTTTGCCATAGCAATAACGTCAATTTCCTCAGACTTGAAAAATCTTTTATAGGCTTTTCTCATAAAAGCTGAATCGTCTACTATTAATAATCGTACTGGTCTCATCTATGATTCATTAATGGTTATAAATTTGGTTTATTAGTTCTGCGACATCTATTATCATAATAACACGCCCATTGCCCATGATGGTGGATCCGGCGATTCCTTTGACATCTCCTAGGTATTCGCCTAGTGTTTTGATTACGACCTCTTGTTGGCCCAGAAGTGAATCCACAACAAGTCCAATCCTTTGCACTCCAAGTCCAACCAAAACAATGTTTTTCTCCAGCAAATCATCATCTTCAGAAGTAAGCCCCAATGTCTTTGATAATCTTACAATAGGGTAAATGTCTTGGCGAATTCGTATTATTTCTTGTTGATTGACAGTAGAGATGCTGTCTTCCTCAATCGAGACAACTTCCTCTACAGATCCCAGAGGAATGGCATAGGTTTCATTCTCGACCCTAACTAGCAATCCTTGAATGATGGCAAGTGTGAGTGGGAGTTTGATGGTGAAGGTTGAGCCTTTTCCTTTCTTGGACTCAATGTCAATAATTCCCTTTAATTTTGAGATGTTTGTCCTAACCACATCCATCCCAACGCCCCGACCTGAGACATCGGTAACTTTTTTTGCTGTAGAAAATCCTGGATGAAAAATAAGCTGGAATACCTCACGATCGCTCATCGTCTCTGCTTGCTCTTCTGTTATAACTCCTTTTTCTATAGCTTTTCCTTTGAGCACTTCGGCATCCATTCCAGCTCCATCATCGCTTATCCTAAGGACGATATGATTCCCCTCTTGATCGGCATCTAGGGTAACTGTTCCAGTTTCTGATTTTCCCGACTTAATCCTATCTTTTGGAAATTCAATCCCGTGATCACAGGAGTTTCGTATCATGTGTACAAGCGGGTCATTGAGCTCTTCGATAATTCCACGATCTATTTCAGTTTCTTCGCCTTTTACAACTAACTTAATCTTTTTCCCAGATTCTTTAGCTAAATCACGCACAATACGTGGAGACTTTTGGTAGAGCTTGGCAACGGGTACCATTCGCATTTTCATCACTGCCGATTGAATCTCGCTTGTCACAAAATCTACCTGTGCCGTGGTTTCTACTAAATCTCTAAGAGATGCAACAGGGTCATCGTTGGCATCGAAATGCTCAGTAATTTGTGCAAGTCTGTTTCTGCCTAAGACCAACTCGCCTGAGAGATCCAGAAGAGATTCTATCCTTGATACCTCTATTCTGATTGTTTCATTTTGGGATTTTGGAGCAGCTTTTGTAGCTTCTTCTTTTTTCTTATCTTTCGGAGCAGCTTTTGATGCTGTTGGCTTTGCTTTGTGTTCAATTGCTTTTTTTGGAGGCTCTG
>JAJRPT010000232.1 GCA_024280675.1 Bacteroidota bacterium | reverse complement strand
CTAGTTGTGAATTGATTACAAATTTGGTACTTTGAAAACAAAGCCGTGCGGATGTTCGGCTCGCTTGGTGTTGTGAATTGATTACAAATTTGGTACTTTGAAAACAGGCTTCGTTGTCATTGTCACCATTTCCTGGTTGTGAATTGATTACAAATTTGGTACTTTGAAAACGTCTGCATGAAAGAGTTTGCCGTTGGCTAGGTTGTGAATTGATTACAAATTTGGTACTTTGAAAACACGATTTTTTCAAGTCCTTATTTCACACATACTTAGCTAGTTTTTGAAGTAACAATAAATAAAAATGGGATTGAAGTATTAATGCTTCATCCCATTTTTTATTTAAAACATCCCAATTTGTTGTGGTGCATTTGGAGGCTTCTCATATTCTCCACCATAATAATTGTTTATCATAGAAAATTGCTTATCAGTCACTTGCATGATTGTCACTTTGCCATATCTTGGCAATTTCATCTGAATCCTACCTAACTTTGCCTCCATAAATTCTCTGCTTATACAATGACGTGTATAAACAGAATATTGCATCATTGAAAATCCTTCAGTTAATAAGAATTTCCTGAATTCACTATATTCCTTCCGTTGTTTTTTCGTCTCGGTAGGTAAATCAAAAAATACAAATATCCACATAATTCTATAAGCACTTATTCTATCAAACATGGTGTAATTAATAAATTTTTCTTTTCTTCAAATGACTTCGCCAAACTTTCTGCCATTCTCCCAACAGCTATCATTAGCGGTCTTGTCTTGTTTTCAATCTTCACATCGAGATATGAAATCTCAAGTAATATTCTTTTCTGATCTTTTGTAAGATTATTTTCGGGTTTATATTTTTTATAATTTTCTAGCACTAATCTGTCTGCAAATGGTCTGAATGGTTCCATTAAATCATCAGCCAAGCAAAATGGATTGTATTGGTTTTTGTGAAACAGTCCAATGCTAGGGTGCAATCCAGCACCTACTAAAGCCCTGCAAGTTATTGACCTTAATATTGCATAAGTATAGTTTAGCATATTATTTGGGTAATCACCATATCTTTCTCTTGTGAATTTATCAATATTAAAAATATTCTTCCAATAATATTGTGCCGCTTGTGCTTCCATGTTAGTAGAATCCCCACTCATAACTTTTTTTATTTTAGACTTTAATATTTCTGTTGGCACATCTTGAGTATTCAGAATTTCACTTTGATTATGAATTTTAGACTTTATGATTGTTTGCCAAAGATTCTTCTTCAGAGGTTCTTTAGAATTATATTGACTTCTAAATCTCTTTGATTGCAATGTATTTCCCACTATTGGGAGTAGCATCGATGTAGGATTATGAAATTCATCACAGATTATTGTAATAATATTCTCTTGGCTTAGAAATTTAAGAGTTGAGTTGTTTAATAAAATTTGTGGATTGTCTAATTCCAACACACCAATATCATCAAAAGGGATGGATGAAGATTCACCCGTATCCCTGTTTTCAATGATTAACTGTCTATTCTTTGACTTTAAATATGAACTTGATCCGATATAAATAGTTCTTTTTATCATTTTGACTTCTTTTAAAAGAATTCTACTTATTATTTCGGAAGATTGTTTAAATACTTTAGTCAGCCAATTTTATATAGCCTGATGGATTAATTTCTATTTTTCTAGCATCAAGTGTATTTGGTACTTTTATTAATCTCCCTGGATTCAATTCTTTGCCATTTTTATCTTTCGAACTCAATACAGCTACTCTTTGATTTCTAAAAGTTATTTCTGATTTTCTATCAATTTTTTGTACTCTGTAAATCAAGTCTACAACTAAATTATATGTTGATTTGTCATTTGGGTCAAAGCCATCGGGAACAGATCCTACAAGAAACATCTCATTCATAATTATTGACATAACAAACTCACTATTATTATCAAGGACTTTATCAATCACTGGCAAACCTTTTTTTATTCGCCGGGTAGCTTCAAAAAGTGATACGGTTTTCCCTTTGGTTTTTCCACTCTCAATATCTTTGTAGAGAATTATATGATGATTATTTCCTGTTTCTACATGAGCATCTTTTCGTATTTCAACAGCACCGTTGAAAGGTTTGGCTACTCTTGATTTTTTAATTAGCTTTTTTGTTTCACCGTCTTTAGACTCCAGATACAACGGCTCTTTGAATACACCCTTTGGAACCTTCATTTTCTTTTCGCTGGTATCAACTCCATGTTCAATTAATCTGTTAAATATAATCTCTTTAATTTTTTTATCGACAATGTGCTTTAACTCATTTGATGTGAGTGAATCTAATTGTTTTCTAATATAATACACTGATTGACCCTTATCATCTTTGACATAATCTAACCAAGGAGTTCTTCGTCTACCATAGATAGTTTCCTCGTGTAACCTACCTCGCACCTTTGTATTTTGTTTAAATGAGATTATAATATTAGAAATTGATTTTTGAACATCAGTATTGAAATCGTCCCACGGTGCTGGAAACTCATCAATATAATCTACTTCGTGTTCACGCCAACCATCACTCTCAAAATATCCATTATATCTTGATAATTTATGTAACATGAAACGAGAGGTTAGAGCCACAACTATTGCATCTAAGGCATGATGACGATGGTCATCCCTATTTTTAATATTTTTATCTTTTTCATTTAAATAATAATTTAATCCCCAAAGGTTCCGTAATTTAGATGTAGATCTACCATTTACACATTGCACATCACTACATATATTTCTTAAATAAATCGTTGCTTCTCTTGAAATATAAGCTGTGTCATTGAGTTGGCGACTGGCAAAATCTTCATCTTTATAGAATTCTTCAATAGTTTCCTGAAATCTTTGAGCTTTTCTATGATTAAATCTTTTTACACGATCTAAAATTTGATTATATTTCTTAGGATCTGAACCGTATGCTTGCTTTGGAGTTCTATTTCCTTTAAATTTATTCTCACTTGAGATAGATATAGTTTTATTTGCTTGAGAATCGTCAAGTGTTTTGCTGTATGGCATAATATGCTCAATATGAACATTCCCTGAATACAGCTCTTTCAGACCAATACTTTTGCCAGAGTAGGGGCAAACTTCTCCCACTTCTTTCCACAACTTATATTTCAGAATATCATTTCTTGTGGGTTTAATTTTTATGTCTTTATCATATAAAATTTCAATGATTTCCTTGTGTTCTTCTTCCCGCTTTTTATTATTGAAAAATGTTTCCTGCCTTTGTTTTACATTTTGTTTCAGTTCTCTGGCCAACTCGATTTTAATGGTTGTGGGTCTGCCATGTATTTTAATAATATCATTTACTACTTTCTTTAATTGGTGAAGCCCTGTCATAACAATGGGGTTTGCAATATGTTTTGGATTGGGCAGGGTATCCCTTATTTCAACCTCTTCTTTTTGGCTATGATGATAACCAGCATTTAAACAAGCAACACTATATTCATCTCCATTCTGAAGAAAGGGCAATATTTTTTCGATGGCACATTTAGATAAACTACCATAAGATGCTTCTAACGTCATCTTTTCAAGATTTATTGCCTCGTCTTCTGTAAATTCCCATTTGCCTCGCACGTATTTTACAAACCATTCCTTATCATCATGGAAATAGATTGTGTGATAAATTTGTTCAACTTCATCGGGATCTAAATCGTCATATTTATCTGGGATGGCTTTCTTTATTTTCACCAAAGTATCCATTCCTTGAAGTCTGTCTTCTAAGTAATTTAATTTATAATCTATGTTTTTATCCAACTTTAAAACTTCTTTTAGTTTTTTTAAAGTCTTCCCAAATTTAAGTTCCTTATTATTATATAAATAGGAAAGCAATGCTTGCCTTTCTTCTGAGGTCAATGATTGACTTTCTGAGTCAATTCTGCTTCCTCCAATTATTCTGAGATTATTTATCTTTTGAAACAATCTAAATTCTTGAAACAAAGGATTGCTTCTTGGGATTCTATTCTTTTGAGACTCAAAAATACATTTACCAACGTTCTGTTTCTGAGATTTTAAAGGTCTTTGATAAAATATCAAATCAAAAAATATTGTTTTCAAATCATCAGTTAATATTTCGTGGTGATATTCTGCTTGTTTGTCCCATATCTGATTGAACTCACTAATATAATCTCCACGTTCAGTATACCGGTCTCTTACCCTCAGTCCTTCGCTTTGCCCTGTAAGTATTAATTGCCAAAAATATTCTCCATAAGTTCTATATCTTTGTTTTTCTAGCTCATTCCTCAAATCATTGATGCCTGGCTTATCTTTTCCCTTAAAAATGACACTCTTCTCTGAACCATCAGAAGTGGAATTGCTAATATCTTTATAGCCTCTTCTTTTGGCTATATGATATAAAGCACGTGAGAGTTCCTCAAGTGTAATTTCTTGGTCTAAGGCTTTGGAACGAGCTTCATAGGGACTTATAAAATCAAACTTTTCTCTATTGAAATTGGAACCCAGTAATTTATTAGATATGAAGTGATTGATTAATTTTGTTAATCTTCTGGATTTACGATAAGTCTGTCTTCTTCTGCCTCTTGCCTCCCTTCTGGCAGCATTTTTGGTCTTCTCCTTTTCACCTTGTCCAATATTTTCTTTGCCTTCTAAAAATATCCTTACTCCTGAATCAATAATTTTCCCTTCATAGTTTTCATCATTATTCTCAACCAATGCCCAACCAACTGACGCTGTTCCTAGGTCAAGTCCAAGTGTTAAATCATTCATAAAAATTCCATTTTATAAAAATTCCATTTTATAAAAATTATAAATATTATATTTTGTAATATAATCAATTTTTATTAAATTGAGATTAATCAATTCACAATAAGCGTCTAGAAAACTAGATGACGTAGGTAATTGCCTTGCTCTGGGTTTCTCAGAGCTTTTTTTATTTTTAAACTCAACCGATGTAGCAAATAATTGACGTGCTGCATACACCAAAACAAAAAGATTTGCTTTTCTTTGTGACAAACTTGCTATATTGTCTGTTACTTATGTAAGTAGTATAAATATTTTATTTGTAAAAGATGAAAAGCAAATACTTTCTTGTCATTTTCCTAATCTCGATTACTTGCTTTATTGACTCATTAAAAGCAGGGGAGAACACCTACAAACGTTCTAATTTTGAAGGCAGGCATTTTATTATTGCTTTTCCAGATAATGAAATTGCAGAAGCTGGTTATCCAATTCAGAAAATTTTCATCTCTTCCCGCCATGATACAAAAGTTTCAATCATAATTGACTCGGTAGAAAGCATTGTCACTATAAAAGATGGTTCTATTCAATCTTTTGAAATACCTTCAGAGTATGAAATTGTGGCATCACTTTCTGGTCAAATACTTGAAAATAAAACTATTGATATTAAATCATCCCACCCAATCACTGTAAGTTGCTATTCCTCCCAAGTCTACTCGAGCGATATGTTTGTTGCAATCCCTGTCTCCTCTTGGGGCAAAGACTATATTACAATGAATATGGGAAATGACTTCTATGAAGATAATTATAACAGCACATCTTCACAAAGTATTGAAAACAAAAAGTCTCGTTCGGGTGAGTTTATGATACTGTCTGCTGAGGACTTAACAATAGTAAAAGTTTTTCCCAGTGCCAGTTCTGGGATTTCAAGTAGCTTTTCGATGAGACTAGACAAGGGTGAATCTTACCTGCTCAAAGGATATGCAAGCACTCTGAAACATGTCAATGATTTAACAGGAACCAGAGTCAAGGCCAATAAACCAATTGGGATTGTTTCTGGACATATGCGTTCGGCTGTTCCAATAAAAGAAGATACAATCGCTCAGACAAAAGATTATCTAATGGAAATGTTGCCCCCTGTGGAATCTTGGGGAATGGATTTTGTGACAATTCCTTGGGGAAACAAAATGTCTACAATGTATAAGATTGTGGCATCCGAGGACAATACTGTCATTTCTTATGAGGATTCTCAAATGGGTGAGGCTTTCAGTCTACAGGCTGGAGAATATAGAGTTATTGATAATGCCCGTTCTACTGGTGTTTGGTCTGCCAGTGCTCCGATAATGATTGCCCAATTTATGGCCAGGTACATAAGACCCGCACCAGGGGGAACTGAAACAAGTGATTATGACCCATCTTACGCCATAGTCCAACCCACCGACCAATATGTAAATAGTGTTTTATTCAAAACGATCAGCTACAATGAAGTTGGATTTGATTTTAATAGTTATACGGGTGGAAGGAAAACTAAACAATATGAAAAGCACTTTGTGACTGTGATTGCTGATTCTGCTGCAAGGGAGACGATGACCCTTGATGGCATCCCAATTAAGAGTTTGTTCTGGCCCACCAATAGCCCATATTATTTTTATATGAATAATCCCATCAGTCCAGGTGACCATATCTTAGAATCACCAGTTGGTAGCTTTTCTGGATTATTATATGGAGCGGGGGAGATGGACTCTTATTCTCTAATACTGGGATCTGGCTTGAAGCAATATGGTTCAAATGATGAAACTACGCCACTTATATTTGCTGAAGTAAATTGTGATATTCTCACCGGCTTTGTCTCCGACACACTTGGCATGTCGAGTGGGACGTTTAATTCTGGGATATTTTATGTAGAAATGGATGAGGATGAAAGTTATAATGTAAATTTTTGGCAAGATCAAACAGAAGATAATGCCGATATTGTTCGCTTTGGAGCCAAAGTGATTGATTTTGAATTGGATGCCAGACTTGTTGTAAACTATTCGGATGAAGATGGGAACTTTGATACTTATGTTTGGGATTATTTTGGGCTGAATGTGAACGCAAGTCCTAAGGTTGATTTTGGTGATTTGGTAAAAGGAAGCATTGCTGAGAAAAGTTTCTATTTTGTGAACACAAGTATTTCCCGCACAGTAACTGTGAGTGATGTCATTTATGATGAGGATTTATTTGATATTAGCCTAGATGCAATATTGCCAATAGACTTGGTTCCTTCTCAGCAGATAAGCGGAACGATAAGTATTAATCCTTTAATCGGCAATGACTTCACATCTGAGATTTTAATCATATCATCATGCAGCCAGACAAGTTCAATACCAGTTTCAGCACAATTCTTATCAATAGGGGTTGAGTCGCTTGGCTATGACTTTGGCGATATTATATTGACCGAACAAAGGGATGGAGTCTTGATTTACTCAAACACCGAAGATGTGCCTATTCGCATCCTAGGTCAGACATTTCCTGTGAAACCTTACTCAAGCTCCGGCACTATTATTGGAGATGTTATTCTTCCTGGGCAATCGAGCAGCATTTCGGTAAGATTCAACGCACCACAGAATTATAACTTTATCGAAGATGTTGCCTTTGAGCAGTTTGTGACAATCAACTCATCCGGAACTGTTGGTGAGCGTTCCTATACATTCACTAATAATCTGTCTATTTCTGGTGGGGTTAAATATCCACGTTTTGTAAATGACAATATTAATTTAGGAAGAGTTAGGGTTGAGCAAACTGTGAGCAGAACAATTAATTTAAACAATTTAGAAGATACATTGGCCTTTGTGAGCTTGATTGAAAGTTCTAGCACTTATTCAGATTTCCCATCGGATGACCTAGCCACATTGCTAGAAAATGTCAATGGCACATTGATTACAAAGAAAAATTCTGCCGGCGGTAATTATGAAATTAGTTTTGATGTGAATCCAATGGAAAGAGGAACATCGTCTTTCTACTCAAAGTTTGAATACCTGAGTGGAGATGGAACAGGGAATGGACCCTACAGAAGAACATTTAGCAGAAGCGGAACTGTGACTGCTTTTCTTCCCGAGGCACAGAGCAGGGACCATTACTTGGGAGAACTTTACGCTGGGCTAGAAAGCTCAACATTTCTCAGTTTAATTGAATCAGCTTCCGAAGATGATTTATCTTTGAATCATTTGAGAGAATTTGAGTATTATTACACCAGTGTGGGAGGTGACAGAACAGAAATCACTGATGTGGACGAAATATCTAAGTTTCCAATAAAAATATTAAATTCTGTGGGCGGTGAAATTAATGGTGAATTGGTGATGGGGTACCGTGATGCGATTTCCAGAACAGTTAGCTTTGCTCCAAAAGACAGTGGCTATTATGAATTATTGCTTATCGCAAGCCATGACGGTGGGGTTTGGGACGAAGGCAGAGAACTTGGCAATGATGGAAACCCCATTTATTACGACACAATAAGCATCGCTGCCTTGGCCCTCAGAGAGCGGATTCCAAAAGTGATATTTGAGTTTGACCAATATGAATCCTATGCTTGTAACTTTCAAGAATTACAGTTCAGTATTATAAACGTAGGCGAAGTAGATATTGAAATTACTAATGTAAGAGTAGTAGATGCCGCAGATCTTTCCTCAGATCCAAAAGCTATCGGCTCTCCTGCACCAATCATATTATTCCCAGATGGCATCAATGCACTCGCCCAAAGAGAATACACAGACACGCTTTGGATTTTTGCCACAAGACCTGAGTCTGGGCAAATTGATTTGCGATTAGAAGGTATTGATTTGCTCTATGGCACTTTGTTCACAGCCGATACCAGCTTTTATGTTGAACCAAAAGTTAATACACTTGCCATTGATGAAGTTTCTTTTGGAGAAGGCCGTGAGATTAACGCCTTTGATACATTAACATTTAGCGGATCGCTACCAAGTCCTGTTAATGTGGGTTATGAATTTGAATTTGAATTAGGTATTGAAATTGACAGAAGTCTTGTTGAAGTATTGAATAATTCTACTTTAATAAATTTTACAAACTACAGAAATGATATTTATTATTCCGTTCCAGCTAGCGTAAATCATGTTGGCGATAATAAGTTTTTTATTGTTTTAGAAGATGAAATTAAAACTGATACGCTGACTTTGGATTGGAATTTCTCTTTGGAAGTGAGATATTTATACACTTCTTTTACTTCTACAGACATTATCTTAGAAAGTTCTGCAGATGTATGTTACAATCCCATCACTAAAGCCTTTCCACTAAAAATTCCTGAGTTCTGTATTTTCAACAGAAGACAAATCTCACCTTTCCTCAATACAAGCGATATTTTTCCAAATCCAGCAGATACCGACATCAGTGTTGAGCTGAGCATCGGTAGAGAAGATGTGATAAATATAATATTTATCAACAATTTAGGGCAAAAGTTTCACTTAGATGAAAATAAATTTGTAAATGAGGGTTACCATTTGTTATATTATGACCTAGGGAATTTACCTGCTGGAAATTATTTATTTGTAATTGAAGGCAGTAATGTTTATAAAAGTAAATATATAACAATTACAAAATAGGTGATATATGAGAAGGCTGAATATTTTTTTGATGATGGCGTTGGTAGTTATGGCTGGGATGGTTTCGAATATGCAGGCTCAAAGTGGATTGAATAACCCACTGATGCCGAGTACGGAAAGAACTGTTTTCTATATTGGTCCGGTTCTTGGGTACAATAGTGTCGATCACACTATTTCCACAAATTTTGGTGCAATGGATGGTGGTGGAGATATACTCTGCCCTGCCTACGAAGGTGGTTCAGCCAATGGTTTCTACATTGGTCTGTCTGGGGAGTATCTTCTTGGTGGTGCAAAAAACTCAACTTCTTCGGTAATTTTCCGTATACTCTTCAATACAATGCCCTCCGAACTGTCTATCGAGCCAAATGATGCAGAAGGTAGTGGAGCTTTGAACACACTCGTTACCTTAAGAGATAATACTGGCAACACTCGAGATTCTATTGTTGCCTCAGAAATTAGTATGTATAATACAGTCTCATATAATTTATTAACATTCGAGGCTGTGTATAAACTCAATATCGGTGATACACCATTTGGTATTGTAGCCGGTCCAGTATTTGATCTGGCAATTACATCGACTCACAATGAAATTATGGAAATAAAAAATAGTGACCTTGTTTTCAAAGAGTTGGATGCCGAAGCACTAGCTAACGGCTATAAATTAACTGACGGAGGCAAGAAATATGTCTTTACAGATGGAGACATCGAGGGGGCGGCAGCACTTAGGGTTGCTCTGAAGATTGGTGCTCAGTATGAGTTCTTGTTTGGCAAGATGTATGTTGTGCCGAGCGTTTATTATAATTATGGATTGACTTCCCTATCTGGTGATTGGGGAGTTAATGCTTTTCAAGTTGGATTCGATATTCGTTGGGCTCTGTAGTATTAGAAAAATATTAGTTAATAAAAGTCTACTTACTTGTGTGGGTGGACTTTTTTTGTATCTGAAAAACTAAACACTTAACTTGCACTTATGAAACAGATGCACTCGCCTTGGCGATCCAAATATATAGAATCTTTCAAATCTGAGAAAACCGAAGACAAGACTTTTATTTCTCATGCCATCAACTCTTGCGAGGATGTTGAGAACTTAGTTGTTGCTCGTAGAGAATTTTGCATAGTAATAATGAATCGTTATCCCTATAACAATGGTCATTTGCTCATTGCACCTCTTCGTGAAGTTGCTGATATTTCAGAGCTTAAGCCAGAAGAGTTCTTGTGTATTAACAACACCTTATTAGTCGGAATTAAAATAATAAAGAAGGTGTTCACACCTCATGGCTATAATGTCGGTGTCAATATTGGCGAAGCGGCTGGAGCTGGAGTTCCACAGCATCTGCATTATCATATCGTGCCTAGGTGGAGAGGAGATTCCAACTTCATGCCAGTGCTTTCCGATATTAAAGTTATTTCTCAATCACTCGAAGAAACTGCCAACTTACTTACATCTGAATTTAAAAAATATTCTTCATGAGCGAAATTAGAGCAAAAAAATCACTTGGTCAGAACTTCTTGCAAGACGAGGAGGTGATTGAGAAAATTGTGAATGCAATCAAGCCACAAGAAGGTGACTTACTCATTGAAATCGGAGCTGGGACTGGAGCACTGTCTCTTGCTCTACCACAAGAAAATATTCATTACAAAGCAATCGAAATTGACCCACGAGCCGTAAAAATCCTAGAAAAAGCATTTAAGCAGAATAATTTCAAATCATTTGAAGTGATGCTTGCTGATTTTCTAAAAGCGGGACTAAATGAAATAATTAACTCTTACCCAGGCGATGTCAAGATATTTGGAAATTTGCCGTATTATATCACTTCTCAGATTATTTTTAAGATTTTGGAATCAGATGTAAATTACAGGAGCTGTGTTTTTATGGCCCAGCAAGAGGTGGCAAGAAGAATCACCGCCCGTCACGGTACAAAAGATTTTGGGATATTGACCGTTGCTTGTGCTTTGAAAACAAAGAGCGAACTTCTCTTTGATGTTGGACCTGAAAGCTTTTCGCCCATACCAAAAGTGTGGTCGAGCATTGTTAGATTGACAAAAAAAGAAGACATGTCATTTGAAAAATTCAAGTCCATCATGCGGATTACGAAAATGGCTTTTGGTCAAAGAAGAAAAATGATAAGCAATTCTCTAAAATCGCAAATAAATTTGTTGGATGACAAAAGTGAAGTGGAGCAATATCTTAACAAAAGACCCGAGCAACTCTCGGTCAAAGAGTTGATTAACCTTGCCAATATTTTAAATAGAGGCAGTGATTAGAGTGCCAGAAGATTTTTACCATACAATATCGCAAAGCGTAAAAGCAGAATTCAAAGAGAGAAAATCTAAGTTCATAGCAAGCGTTATTCCCATAGAAAATAAAGAGCAAGCAAAGAATGAGTTAGATAAAATCAAGAAAGAATTCCACAAGGCATCACACAACTGCTACGCTTGGAGGTTGGGAAGCGAAGGGCTAGACTTTAGATCCTCAGATGACGGCGAGCCAAATGGTAGCGGGGGAAAGCCAATTCTTTTTGCACTCAAAAAATATGATATAAGCGATGTGATTTTGGTTGTGACTAGGTTTTTTGGTGGGACTAAGCTGGGAATTGGTGGTCTGGCAAGAGCTTATGGAGGAGCCGCCGAACTTGCGCTTGAAAATATTGAAAAGAAACAAGTCGATGTGTTCAAAAGAGTTAGCATCTTTTGCACCTACGAAGAGATTGACATTGTCAAGAATATATTGTCGGTTTATGCAATTTCCTACGAAGATATTTATACAGATTCAATCGTTATCACAGCCCATATTCCTAGGTCAAAAGTGGACGAGTTTTGCCAGAAAATTGTTAGCAAAACCAACGCCCGTGCAGGGTTTAGATTGCTGGATTAACTAGAATAAACAATGTGGGAGAAGTGAAATCCTCTCAATTGACTTAATCTCAATGTTTTTAAATAGATTAGAAATTTCCTTATCTTTGGAGGGTATTACTGCCGAATCAAATCCAATACGAGCGGCTTCTTCAATTCTTTTCTGGGTGAATTTCGCTGGTCTAATCTCTCCAGTCAGCCCAATTTCGCCAACTAATATTTGTTTATTTTTTATTTCAATATTCTTGATGGATGAAACAAGTGCTGCCACCACTGCCAAGTCAATCCCTGGGTCAGACACAAATTCTCCGCCAGTAATATTGAGGAAAACATCTTGATTAAAGAATTTTAAACCCATTCTCTTTTCCAAAACAGAAAGTAGCATCTGCATTCGTTTTGTGTCATATCCAGTGGCTTGGCGTTGGGGATAATTAAAAGATGTCTGGCTCACCAGTGCTTGCACTTCGATTAGCATGGCTCTTGACCCTTCCATGGAAGCCGAAAATGCTACGCCAACCTCTTTTGAAGTCCCAGATGTGAATACGCTACTTGGGTCTTTTACTTCTGACAGGCCAGAAGAATTCATCTCAAATACTCCTATTTCTCCCGCTGCTCCAAAGCGATTCTTCACGCTCCTTAATATTCGGTACTGAGCATTTGGACCTTGTTCGAACTGGAGGACAGAATCGACAATGTGTTCCAATACCTTAGGTCCGGCTATTGTCCCATCTTTTGTGATATGTCCAATTAATATGATTGGAACATTGCTTTTTTTGGCAACTTGAGTAAGCTCATAGGCACAATGACGGACTTGGCTAATGCTCCCAGATGGAGAATTTAAGACCTCGGAATGTATTGACTGAACAGAATCAATGATGGCAAGCCCACAATTTGTGGACGTGATATTATCAATTATGTTCTCAAGATTTGTATCAGTTAGAATTTGGAGCGAGCCTAATTTGTTGGAAACCCTAGCTGCTCTTGAGGCAATTTGTCCGCTGGATTCCTCACCTGAAACATAAAGAGGATTTGAATCTAAGAGATTCTCGCATATTTGTATCATCAAAGTTGATTTGCCAATTCCGGGATCACCACCAATTAAGACAATGCTTCCCGGCATTATGCCACCACCAAGCGTTCTGTCAAATTCATCAATGTTTGAAGTGATACGGGATGTCAAGTCTTTTTTAATATCAGAGATTTTTATAGGCTTAATATCTGATGAGGAGTAATTGCTTGCCTTTGAAGTTTTGGGCGTGCTTTCCTCAAATGATTCCCAAGCCTGACAATTATAGCATTTCCCAACCCACTTGGCCGATGTAACTCCACAATTTGAACAAATATATGTTATTTTATTCTTTGCCATTATTCTAGTTCAGTCTCTTCGCCCGAATCGGAGCCAAAGAGTGCTTCTGCAAAAAATGTAGAGTCGAAGGCTTGAAGGTCGTACATCTGCTCTCCCACGCCAATATACCTGACAGGGATTTTCAGCTCATTGGCAATGGCAATCACCACGCCACCTTTTGCTGTGCCATCGAGTTTAGTCAGCACGATTCCAGTAATGGGGGCAACCCTAGAAAATTCTCTTGCTTGTTGAATTGCATTCTGGCCAGTCGTTGCGTCAAGAACAAGGAAAACTTCATCTGGACCGGTAGACTTTAATTTCTTTGTGATTCTAGTTAATTTCTCAAGCTCTGCCATTAGGTTTGCTTTGTTATGAAGCCGGCCTGCTGTATCGATTAAGACTACATCCTTTTGCTCGGACTTAGCTTTTTTTATAGTGTCAAAGACAACCGCACCGGGGTCTGAGCCAATTTCTAGCGAAACAATATCAACCCCCACTCTATCTGCCCAGATTTTGAGTTGTTCGTTGGCTGCTGCGCGAAATGTGTCGGCTGCTCCAATTATAACAGAATGCCCAAACTCTTTATAATTATAAGCCAGTTTGCCAATGGTGGTAGTTTTCCCAGCACCATTTACTCCAATCATCATTATCACATGAGGACTGTTTTTCTTGTTAATTGAATACTGAGCGTCTTGCTTTGCCGCCGGAGATTGAATTAGTATCCTGTGAATTTCTTCTTTGAGTATCTTGTAAACGTCATCTGCATTTTCATGCCCTTCAGATTTTATACGGTCTTTTAGGCGTTCGATAATCAACTCTGAGGTCACGACTCCAATGTCTGATGTAATTAACACGTCTTCGATTTCTGTTAATAAGTCATCGTCAATTTTGCGCCCACTTCCCAAGAGTGATAGTATATTTTTTGAAAATGAGCTTTTAGTTTTCTCTAGCCCATCTTTTAATCGCTTGAATTTAAAAGCCTTACTTGTCTTGTCTTTTACTTTATCAAAGAATGATTTCTTATTGCCTTCATCTTGTTCCGAACTCAGATTTGCACCTTCTGTCTCTTCTTTTGTATTCTCTCTAAGATGGCTTGCTTCGTCCTCAGTTAAGTCTTGAGAAATCTCTTCTTTAGAGCTGAAATATTTTGTCTTCTTTTTGAATTTGTCAAAAAATCCCATAATTAATCGTCCATCTGTTTAATTCTTTTCAGCATCCCAAACAAGTAACTCAAAAATGATGCAACTACAAAAATTGGTGTTAAAATAAAAAAGGTATTATACAAAAAATCTAACTCAAAAATAATCATTAAAACGCAAATTGAGACAACATTTACTGTAATTTTGCCAAGCCAGTTAGGAGGGATAACATATCCGAGTTTCTTGCGAGCATAAACCCCACCCACAAAAATCAACAGGTCTCGTGAAATTATCATTGTGCCTAGCCAATATGGGATTTTCCCAGTGGCTATCAATACAAGGGCTGGCAATCCAATAATTATTTTATCGGCAATGGGGTCAAGTATTTTTCCCCACTCAGACTCTTGATTTAGTTTTCGGGCAAGCCATCCATCCAGAAAATCAGTGAATAAGCCAATGATAGTTATGATAATTATCAATGGCTTGTCCTCAATCCAAACAAAGTAGGCAAGTGGTATTGCTAGGAAAATCCTTGAAATACTAACCCAATTTGAAATAGTTGAAAACATAGTTTAATTTTTTTAGATTGCGATTATATAATATTTGCCAGGCAATTGTTTAACCGATCCAGAAAATTCCAAATTTAAAAGATTAACCAGTATTGTCGAAATGTCAATATTGCATTTCTGAGCTAAATCATCTACATGAAGTGGCTCGTAACTTAAATGTTCGTAAACTAATTTTTCATTCTCATTGGCGAAATTTAATTTTCTTTTTTGCCTAGAATCTAAGCCATCAATCTTCAAATTCTCCGAGTGGTCAAAGCCAAGCTCTTTATACATTTGCTCAGGAGATTTTGCCAGAAGAGCTAAGCCTCTGGCAATCATGTCGTTAGTGCCGTCTGAATTTGGGCTAGTAATATTACCTGGCATTGCATAAAGTTCTCTGTTTTCATCTCGTGCAAATTTTGCAGTATTGAGCGAGCCTCCCTTTATTCTGCTTTCAACTACAAGTGTCGCCTTGGAAATCCCTGCAATAATTCTGTTTCGTTGGAGAAAATATGCTGGCAAGGCGTGTGTACCCATCATATAAGTGGAAATAATTGCTCCTCCAGCTTCAATAATCTTTTCTGCATTTTTGACCGAAGTAGAAGGGCTCAACTTGTCTATCCCAGAAGCAATCACGGCATAGGTAATACCCGAAGAACTAGCCACTGCATTTTGAGCTATTGAATCAATTCCGTAGGCAAGACCAGAAACTACTACAATATTGTGATGTGAGAAAAACTCTGCAAACCTTTGTGCATTTATCCGCCCGTAATTAGAGCATTTTCTTGTACCCACAATCGATACACAGTTTGCCGAATTGTCTGCAAGCTCACCTTTGACAAAAAGAAGCGGTGGTGCTTGGAATATTTCTTTAAGCAAAGCAGGGTACTTCGGATCCCAAATTGATATTAGGCTGATATTATTTTTTTTGGCAAGTTCTAATTGGCGAGCAGATTCTAGTTCTGGCTTTTTTATTCCACGACGAAAAAGCTCACCTTGATTGACTATTAAATTTAACTTTTCTGGCAAATCAGCTTCGAGAAAATCAGAATATGAATCGTATGATTCAAGAATTTCCTTGATAAGTGTTGGGCTTAAACCCTTGTAAAAATGCAACTTAAGAAGTCCACTTGCCTTCCAGTTATGTGGTAAATTCATACTTTATTATATATGGTTTTATACATCGTGGCAATATAATAATTTTACACCAGATTTTTTACAGAAATATTTTTATTCGTCACTTAGTTTTTTATTTACAATATATTCGTTTTTTTTTGTATTTTATGAAATTGAAATATGAAAATGAAATTAATAATAATAATCTGGAGTAAATTATATGAAAACCTATCAAAGTAAGGACGTTCGTAATATTGTCTTGGTAGGACATGCCGGGGCGGGGAAGACCATGTTTGCTGAATCTTTGCTCGGTGCTGCTGGCTCAATTTCACGAATGGGTTCAGTCGAAGATGAAAATACTGTTAGTGATTTCCATGAATTAGAACACGAAAAAGGTCATTCTGTTTTCTCAAGTTTGTTGAACGCAGAGTGGGGGTCTAAGAAATTAAACATTATTGATAATCCTGGATTTGATGATTTTATTGGCGAGGTTACGGCATCTATTCATGTTGGTGATACCGCCTTAATGATTCTAAATCCTTCCGAAGGCATAGAAGTTGGCACTGATTTGGGTTGGAATATAGCTAAATCACTTGGCAAAGCTGCCGGCATTGTCATCAATAAATGTGATCAAGAGACCAATTTCGATTTTATTGTCGCCGAACTTCAGATAGAATGGGGAAATTCAGTTACTGTAGTTCAATACCCCATTTTTTCGACAAGTGGATTTGATACGGTAATCAATCTCATTTCTCAAAAATCATACACATTTAACGATGGCAAGTGTGTGATCGGAGACATTCCACCAGAGGAAATTGAAAAAGCCGAATCTCTTCGGGCTGAACTTGTAGAATCTATTGCAGAATCAGACGAAGAGCTTATGAATATTTATTTTGAGGAAGGTGACCTAGAAGAAGAACAGCTCCGCCGTGGGCTGAGAATGGCAATGGCAAAAAGAGAAATATTCCCAGTGATGGCATGTTCGGCAAGCACTAGAGTCGGGCAAGATGCAATACTTGACGCATTTGTAAATTATTTCCCATCCCCGGTCGATGTGCCTTCTATTGTTTCCAAAGATGGCATTGAGATTCCAATGAGTTCTGATGGACCCTCACTTTTGCAACTCTTTAAAATGTACGCAGACCCACGCTCAGGCGATGTAGTTTATTTTAAGGTTCTCTCAGGGAGCGTAAAAAATAGTCAAGATATGCAGAATACGACCAATAGCCATCACGAGAGGATTGGGCAGGTTTCGGTGCTTCAAGGAAAGGAAAGAAATGATGTTGCGGTCTTAAATGCTGGCGATATTGGTGCTACCGTAAAACTAAAACATAGTCATATATCGGACACTTTAGCTCAAAAAGGTCTGGATACAATTTTGCCAAGGATTAAATACCCAGTTCCAAAAGTTAGAGTTGCAATTCAAGCAAAAAATAAAGGTGAAGAAGAGAAACTTGGAACTTCATTGAACCATCTTCATCAAGAGGATCCTTCTCTTGTGGTTGAACATTCTTCCGAACTCAAACAAATCATCCTTTATGCCCAAGGCGAACAACATCTTTCTGTTGCAAAATGGAGAATGGAAAATCGCTACAAAGTAGAGGTTGAGTATGTTGAGCCTAGGGTACCATATCGTGAGACAATACAAAAACTTGCAAAAGGGAATTACCGCCATAAGAAACAATCAGGCGGAGCGGGGCAATTTGCCGAAGTACACATTATTATTGAGCCATGGTATGAAGGAATGCCCGACCCTCCAGGGCTCTCAATCCGTGGTCGAGATTTGCACGATTTGCCATGGGGCGGTAAGCTTGAGTTTATTAATTCTATTGTGGGTGGAGTAATCGACCAAAGATTCTTGCCAGCAATACTCAAAGGTGTGATGGAAAAAATGGAGTTTGGACCACTCACCGGTTCTTATGTTCGTGACGTGAGAGTGGTGGTTTATGACGGGAAAATGCACTCGGTCGATTCAAATGAATCTGCTTTTAAGACGGCTGGAATGATGGCATTTAAGAATACTTTCACAGAAGCATTCCCAAAATTATTAGAGCCAATCTACAATGTATCAATTAAAATTCCAGAAGAGTTTGTGGGTGATATTATGAGTGATTTACCCTCGAGAAGAGGAATAATTCTGGGAATAGATGTGGAGGGAAAAAAACAAGTGGTCAATGCTAAGATGCCACTCGCCGAGCTTGACAGGTATGCTGGTACTCTTCGTTCTATGACACAGTCTCGTGGTACATTTGTCTCGGAGCTAGAGGGTTATGAACCAGTTCCAGCAAACGTTGCCCAAGACCTTATATCCAAACATAACAACAAAGAAGAGGGCTAACTAAATGGGATTGGCCACTAAAAATAATAGAGTGCTACCACAAGTTCCCGAATGGGAGATTGTATTAAAACATATTGTATTTCAAGACCAATCTCTTACGTTTAGAATTTGCAGAAAAATGATTATTCATCTTGAGAGAATGAAAATCCCAGAGATTCATTTTCTTCTCCAAGAACTCAATCCAGTTTCTGAGCAAGAAAGTGTTATGACTAATGGGCAGAATTGGCCCAGCCCAAGGGGAAACCCCTTTGTTGCCTCTGAAGTTATACTCAAAGTATTTGAGATTGCCGATTTTCACATTGCCGATGATGAAATTACAGACTTAATCACACTCTGGATTCAGAAAGAAAAGTTGAGAAATCTTGCTAAAGTATTAGATTTACGTAATGCTCCTCTTGGCGAAGTGGTTAGTGCCCTCGGGCAATATTTTGAGTTGGGTGGGACTAAGGAATTTACATCGATTGACGAGCGGATGGGTGTGAGGGTTTCAATTATTTCCCGCTTTCTTTCCGAAGATTTACTATACATTAATATAGCTAAAAAATATATCACACTGCTTTCTATCGAGAAAATCTTTGATAATATAGTTGGTCCAGCCTATGGCTCGGGCAAAGTTGGTGGGAAATCTGCTGGAATAATACTAGCCGACCAGATTCTTCAAATGAAAAAGGAAAGCAATCACAAACTAAAAAATGTTTACACTGCCAAGAGTTGGTATTTAACCTCCGATGGAATAGTGGAATATATTAACTACAACGCACTTGATGAATTCACTTTCTCAAAATATAATCCGTTAGAAAAGCTAAAAACAGAGTACCCTTTCTTGAAATATATTTTCAAACATTCGCAATTTACCCCAGATGCCATTTCCTCATTTAACAAAATATTAGATGACTTGTCAGATAACCCAATAGTCGTCCGCTCCTCAAGTTTGCTCGAGGACTCATTCGAGGCATCGTTTACTGGGAAATACAAGAGCCTGTTTCTTTCAAATACTGGTACTCACGAAGAAAGATTGAACGCATTAATGGACGCAATAGCAGAGGTCTATGCCTCCACTTTCAATCCCGAAGCTATCGAATATCGCAAGAAGAACGGACTGATTGATTTTCGTGAGGAGATGGGAATAATTATTATGGAAGTGGTGGGGCATCGCCATGGCAAGTATTTTATGCCAAGCTATGCCGGGGTTGCAATGAGCAATAATGAATTTCGTTGGTCAAACCGCATTAAAAGAAGTGACGGAGTTATTCGTCTTGTTCTGGGTCTGGGGACAAGAGCGGTTGATAGGACGATAAATGATTACCCCGCATTGATTTCCCCTGGACAACCAGATCTGAGACTTAATCAATCGATTAGCGATAAGATAAAATATTCACAACGCTTTGTCGATGTAATCAACCTAGAATCCAAAGCATTTGAAACCGTCTCAATCGAAGAGGTGATTGCCCAGTCAGGCGGGGATATTCCTGGAATTGAAAAAATGGTTTCATTTCTCAGGGAAGGAAATATTGCCGAGCCAATTTCTTCAATGGCGGATTTTGAGTCGGAAGATTTGTTGATAACTTTTAATGGACTTGTAGCTAATACTGATTTTGTAGTACAAATTAGGGAAATGCTAAAAGAATTGAGTGAAGTCTATGGATCTCCGGTAGATCTTGAATTTGCCTCCGATGGAGAAAAGCTGTATCTTTTGCAATGCAGACCTCAGAGCAAAAAAACAAAGGAAGAAGATGTTAAAGTTCCTGTCAATATCCCAAATGAAATGAAAATATTCTCGGCGAATAAATATGTGAGCAATGGTCTGGTCTCCGATATTGAGTATGTGGTCTATGTCGATGCCTTGGGTTATGCTGGTCTTGGTTCGGAGAAAGAAATGCGAGAAGTCGCACTCATTGTCTCGAGATTAAATGTCTCTCTTCCTATGAGAAAATTTATTCTCGTGGGGCCGGGGCGTTGGGGTTCCAAAGGAGACATAAAGCTGGGAGTACCAATTAATTACAGTGATATACACAACACATCATTGTTAATTGAATATGCAAGAGTCAAGCAAGATTATGAGCCTGAGCTTTCGTTTGGTTCACATTTTTTCCAAGATCTGGTCGAGGCCGATATTAAATATTTACCACTCTATCCAGACCAAGAAGAAAATTTGTTTAACGAGGATTTCTTCTTGAGGTCGGCAAACTCTCTTAATGATTTTGTGGATACCGACAAGAAATATTTAAATGTAGTTCACTTGATTAGAGTAAGTGATTTTGCTAATGATTGTAATTTATCAATTTATATGGATGGGGAAAATTCAGATGCTTTAGCCATTGTAAAAGAGAAAAATTTGTCATAGATTGTCTCTTGAGTAGTGCGGGATTTAATTTATTTACTAAGTGAATTATACTTTAAGAAAATATGCCGATTGTCGATAAAATAGTAGATGGTTACGAGCTTGCAACCTTGCCAGCTGTTGCTAGCAAAATATTAGACTTCATTGAATCCGATGATGTCAGCTTGGCTGATCTTTCTCGTGTCATAGAGTCCGACCCTGTGCTGAGTTTGAGAATCATCAAAGTTGCAAATTCACCAATTTATGCCACCCGCAATGAAATCATTTCAATTTCGCAAGCAGTCACAATTCTAGGGCTTAACAGGATCTCAAATATTGTGTTAGGTATTTCCATATTTTCAAATTTCATAATGGCAGATGATGAAAATCTTGCCCAATTAGTAGATCAATTCTGGTGGCACTCCTCATGTTGTGCGCTTGTTGCCAAATCAATATGCAAGAAAATTAACATACGACTTGGTGAGAAGGAATTCCTGG
>JAJRPT010000231.1 GCA_024280675.1 Bacteroidota bacterium | reverse complement strand
GAGATTGCATCTGCTGGTTAGCTGGAAAATTATTATATTGCGAGTCAAGAAATTAATTATTGGTTAGGAAAATAATGCACTTTGCAATAACTATAACACAAAAGCTCAGAAAACTTGTTCGCTCGCTCAACCAAAAGACTCACAGAGACCAGCACGAATTGTTTATTGCCGAAGGTCTCAAGCTGTGCCAAGAGGTAAGCAAATCTGAATTTGAAGTGGAGCTGATTGTGGTGAAGGATTCGGCAAACGCTGAGGTGATTGAGCTTTGTGAGAATTATGCAGATAGGGGAGTCCCGATTTACACTGCAGCAAAGCATCAGTTCGACCAAATGGCAACCACAAAATCGCCACAAGGAATTGTGGGCGTGGTCAATCAACACGACCTCGATCTTTCCCCAGGGGAGAATTTCATTGTCCTCGACGGTGTTAATGACCCTGGTAATCTTGGTACAATTATACGCACAGCCGAATGGTTTGGATACAAGCAAGTGATTCTTTGCCACGAATGTGCCGACCATTACAACCCAAAAGCTGTTCGTTCGTCAATGGGTTCAGTCTTCCGGATGGCCGTCAGAAAGACTGACAATGTTATGGAGTTAATCCAAGATAGTTTTGCTGGGCAGACACTCTATGGTGCCACCCTCAAATCGGATAAGGCATTGCGTGATCTGAAAATAAAAGGGAAGTATGGGATTGTTTTTGGTTCGGAATCTCATGGAATTTCAGAGAAGCTGTTGAATAATCTTGATAATAATTTTACAATCCGTGGAGTTGGCTCCTCTGATTCGTTAAATGTTGCCATTGCCGCTGGAGTTACTTTCAATCATTTTGCACTCAATTCCTGAGCTCTAATACGCCAGCGAATAAGCAAAAAATAATAATATAAATGCCAAATAAGAAAAATAAATCTCTTGTGATAAAAGCAGGTATGAAAACTGGTACTGGGTTAGGTGATGTGATAGGAGGCCAAATATTTGTTGGTAAAAGATGGGCAACACTCAAGAGTGAAAATGACTCGGGCAGGGAAATATCCATTCGTAAAAAACATTTGGCAAATGCTCTCCATCTTGACATGGTCGAGATAACCCTTTATTCATCTAGTAAGAAAAAAATATTTGGAACTGTTACGAAAATAATATCTCGTTCAAAAAAAGAGATTCGAGGGAGAATTGACCACGATGGAAACTATTATTTTTTCTCTCCAGATGCAGACAATTATCTCTTTGACTTTTGGATTCCAGATGATAAAACTAAAAATGCAAAGGATGGTGATGAGTGCTTTGTTAGGGTTATTGACTGGGAATCTGTGGATAAAAATCCAATTGCCGAGGTGGTGAGAATTATTGTAGACCCTGAGCCGAATGCTTCCAAAATGGATTTCATAGTAAATGAATTTGCCCTTCCCTTACATTTCCCAAAGATTGTTGATGCCGAGGCAATGGAACTCAATGCTCCAAGCCAGAGTGCTAAGTTCCTTGGGCGGGTGGATTTAAGAAGCGAGGAGGTGATAACAATCGACCCCGATGACGCGCGTGATTTCGATGACGCACTGAGTCTTCGGCATTTGAAGAATGGGAACATGCAACTGGGCGTACACATTGCAGATGTTAGTCATTATATTGAGGAAAATTCGGAGCTAGACATAGAGGCTCGTCTGAGAGGGAACTCAAGCTATTTGGCAGATCGTGTGATTTCAATGTTGCCTGAGAAACTTTCAAACGATGTGTGTTCGCTTCGCCCCGATGAGATTAGATTTACCATGAGTGCGTTCATTGAATTTGGGCCGAGGGGTGGGGTGATAAATTATGAAATATGTGAGAGTGTAATCAAATCATCTCGTCGCTTTAGCTATGAGGAAGCCTTGGAGATAATTGAAATGGGCAAAGGAGATTATTCTGAATTATTGCAGGGTTTGTATAGACTATCAAGAATGTTGAGGAAAACTCGTTTTGCACGTGGGGGAATTAATTTTGAAACAAGTGAGACTCGTTTTAAATTTGACCAAGACAACAAGCCGGTTGAAGTTTACAGGAAAAGTGCAAACATCGCCACCCAACTTGTGGAAGAATGTATGTTGGCTGCCAATAGAGTAGTTGCTACTCATTTCAACAAATTGTCTAAGAAATATCAGCTAGGAAATCCACTTCCGGCAATTTACAGAATCCACGAAAACCCTGATCCAAAACTAATTGGTGAGGCTGTAGAGTTTGTCTCATCTCTTGGGAAAAAGTTCTCTCACAGAAATGTGGGCTCTAAGGACTTGAATAGAATTATTAATCATTTTCATGGCAAACCTGAATCTGATTTGGTGAATATGGTGCTGATTCGTTCGCTCCCCAAGGCATATTATGCCGACAAGAATTATGGGCATTTTGGTCTTGGCTTCGACGATTATACTCATTTTACTTCGCCCATTCGTCGTTATGCCGATCTTGTGATTCACCGTCTGCTAAAAGAATACGGCAAGGGCAAGCCAGATCCTGTGCGTATTAGGTATTTAAAAGCCTTTGTGGTTTCGGTTTCTAAACATTGCTCCCAGACAGAACGTGGGTCGATGGTGGCCGAGCGAGCTTCTCGAAAACTTTCTTCTGCCATGATGATGCAATCGAAAACTGGCAAAGAGTTCGAAGGTACGGTCACG
>JAJRPT010000230.1 GCA_024280675.1 Bacteroidota bacterium | reverse complement strand
TAGTTTGATGGCTCATAACTGGGGTGATGTTTGTTGCTGATTTACTTTGTAAGTTATTGTAATATAAGCAATTTATCCCAGTTATGTTTGTTTATTTGTGAATTATTGGGGTTAGTATGGCAGTAATTCTGTTGAGCCTTTTCATTGAAGCATTTCTAAGAAGTGGTAGGAGTTAGCAAAAAATAGATTTAGAACTTACGCATTATTTTTTGTTTACTACATTTTTGATTAGCCCAGATGGTAGCAACGTAAATATTTGGAAGGGAGCGGTTGAGACTCTTGAATTGAATGTCATAGTTTTTTTCGTATTTTTATTTGTAAATCTTTTCAAAATAAGCTATCAAAAAAACTATACCAACTTCCTGACCGAGCTGACTCCTTCCAGTCTGTAGAGCCGTTTGGCTAGCAAACCAAAGCTGTAGTTGTCGTCCTTTGTGAAATTAATTTTTGCCTCAAAATGATTGCCAATTGGTTCATAATTTACCGACAATATTAACAAATCATCTAAGGTTGCAACACTAGATATTATATTGCCCATCACCTCTTTTGAATTATGCCCCGAGATGATTATACTTTTGTTTTCAGTAGAATCTGAGTTAGAGGTATTTGTAGTTCCAGTAAAATCAAGTTTGTATTTGAGAAAGTCAATTGCCTTGCTGGAGGAAATTTTCCCATCAGCTAAATCAATAAAGAATAATCTTTTGCTCTTGTAGCCAAATGCCTTGCACATACTGGCAAAATCAGTGTCCTTTATTTTGAGATTTTCACGCTCGGCATTCTCAATCCAGAGGGCTTCGCCTTGGTCTTTTTTTTGCGTTCGCAGTGATTTTAAATATTTATTAATATTTGATTTTGCCTTAGGAGTAATTGCAATGTTTAGCCAATCTGGCTCGGGGCATTGCTTGGGCGAACTCATTATATCGATTTGATCGCCGCTTTGAATACGGTAGGAAAGAGGAACCGAACGACCATTGACCTTAGCTCCTATGCAGTGAGTACCAAGGGCGGAATGTATCTCAAAGGCAAAATCCAGTGCAGTGGAATCCCGTGGCATGGTTCTTAATTCATTCTCAGGAGTGAAGACATGGATTTCTTCCAAGAAAAGGTTTTTCTTGAGTGTGTTCATTATTTGCTTGTCGTCCATTTGCTCACGATTAGAAAACAAACTCTTGATAGAATCCATCCAGGTGCGAACGTGTATCTCGTCGAAAACAGATTCAGCGGGCAAAAATCCACGCTTGTAATTTATATGAGCGGCTATCCCTTCTTCTGAGATCAGGTGCATTTCCCTTGTTCTGACTTGTACTTCGACCGGTTTATTCTGAGGACCCACAACTGCAAAATGAAGAGAACGGTAACCATTTTTCTTAGGGGCAGAGATATAATCTTTGAATGTCTCTGGGACTGGTTTATAAACAGAGGCTATCAGACCATAGGTGTAAAAACAAGAAATTGGATCTGGACTGTCGAGAATAATCCTTATTGCGATGAGATCATAAAGCTCTTCTAGTGGCTTCCCTCTGGCAATCATCTTGTTGAAAATAGAGTAAATATGTTTTACCCTACCACTTAATTCAAAGCCAATATTATTTGATTTGATAAAGAAGTCATTGCCCAGTTTCCTTAGCACAGGCTTCTCAAAATTTTTAACATACCGTTCTCGTTCTTTGCGACGGCTCTTTATCCTATTCTTTATATCGTCATAGGCCACTCTGTTTATGTATTTGAACGAAAGATCTTCTAGCAACCATTTGACATCTCCCAGACCAAAACGACTCGCAAAGGGGACATAAATTTCCATGGTCTCGTGCGAGATTTCCTTTTGCTTTTCTATTGGCAGATAATCCAATGTTCGCATATTGTGAAGGCGAATTGCCAGCTTGACAAGAATGATTCTAACGTCACTTGTCAGAGAAACAAGCAGCTTTCTAAAATTCTCAAGATGTGCAACACTAATCGTTCTTCTTGCTTCGAGATTTTTTATTTTGTAGAGTTTACCGACAATGCCACCAATTACTGAGCCAAATTCTTTTGTTATTTCGTGAACGCTAAAGCCCTCTCCACGTGATGGCAAATCAAAGAGCAAAGCCACGGCGACCGAAACATCATCGAGGTGAATTTCCTTGAGCACTGCCTTTGCCACGGCAATATTGTGGAAGTAAGCCGCTTCCCCACTTATTCTAATATGGTTTTGATGAGCTAGATAGGTGGCATAGAATGCTTTAGTGACGAGATTTTCATTGAAAGACCTCAACTTTTGTTCACATTCTTTTAACAGTTTCTCCAACTCTGTCTCTAGGTTTGGTGGAAGGTCGATGGGCAGCAACTTTCTGCCTAGTGATGATTTGACTTTTAACATATTTTTTTTACCAGTCTTTGCCATAATTTTGTTTCCAGTCTAATCAATAAAACATACTTTTTAGAAAAATATTTTTTTAATATAATAAACAATCAATAAATTGTATCAAAGTTAATAATAATAAATAAAAAATGAAAAAGCAAGTAGGATCTAAACGTCCATTTTTAATAGGTTTGTTCGTAATAATTGGTACAGTTTTACTCATCGGTACAATATTCTGGCTTGGCGCCAACGAATTCTTACGCCAGCAACAATATCATGTGACG
>JAJRPT010000229.1 GCA_024280675.1 Bacteroidota bacterium | reverse complement strand
AGAATGCTAGGCTAAGCTCTTGATTATTGTCCGAAACTTGCAAAGAAACAAGAATCATCTCTTCGGGACTTTCGGCTATGTCTACAGAAAAATCAAGAGTCGAAGCAATACTAGGACTGCCATAATAATCATAAATACTTTTTGTTTCTATTTCATATTCGCCATTAATTAAAACATTTGGAAGAATCAAAATCAGAGAAATTTCACTTGATTTAATAATATTTATAGGGTTTAGTAACTCAGAACCAGATTTACTTTTTATAATGAAAGATTTTAATTCGTGATTTTGGGTAATTCTTCCATTGTATTTAATTTCCAGACCAGATTGTGAGTAACTTGCGCCGGTGGCACTGATCAAGTCGTGAATATAAACTTTAGCCCAAGACAGGCCGGAGCTTCTTATTGGGCTTTGGCTAGAATCCATTGACTCCACGGCAAAATAATAATTACTATTATTTTCTAGTTCTAGTATTTCTTTGCCGATTAGCAAACTCAAATCCTTAGTCGAAGCAAGTAAATGAGGCGTGCTTTCGTTCTCTAAATAATAAATATTATAGCTTGTGGCATCCTCAACTTTTGTCCATTCTAAGCGGGCTGAATTATTGCCCAAAGATATTCCACTAAGATTAGAAGGTGGCAGAAGTGAGTCTTCATATTCAAAAAATTCTGTGCCATAAAATGTGTTGAACACAATTTCATTTTGCCCATTGCCATCGTAATCGGCAACAATCACGTCGTTTGCCATTGCACTGGGATGATGCCAGACTTTCTTTAATGCTCCCAAAGAATCATCGTATGACATCACATATAAATTTGGGAAAGCTGAAATGATAATGTCTTTTTTGCCTGTGGATGTAATGTTTCCAAAAGAAAGACCATTGCGGAAAAATGGCGAAGCAGATGATGCCGAACCGTCTCTTACTCCACGGAATTTCTCAGATGCGATTAATTTCAACTCTCCATCTTCATGGCGAAAAATCCTCAGATACCAGATTGGATCGGAATTGGCATTTGTCCCAAAGATTGGAAAAGAACCATAGCTGAGGTTGATTACCTCGTCAATGGAGTCGCCATTGATGTCGCAAGCGATTGTGAACTTTGAGAAATTAGTAGCTTGCTGCGTCTGGCTTGAAATTAGATTAAACTCAGCCGAAGATTTGTCGAACTCGTAGATGAAAATCATTCCTAAATGATTTGTGATGGCAATGTCTGGTGAGTCATTTCCGTTAAAATTTCCAATTCCTGTAAAACGTGAAACACCCTGGTCATCAAATTCCTCTGGCAGTTCAATCAAGGAAAGAGTGTCATACTCTGAACCATTAAATTTTAAAAGATAATAGTTCATTCCATTGTGCAGGACTAGCTCTTCTGGCCCATCGCCATCGAAATCAAACATTGCTTCTGCCCAAGTGACCCCGGAGCCAGAGTTCCATACGGGATTTTCAAAAGCATTCACGCCGTTCTCAAATTCAAAAAGACTTGAGCTTTGGAACATTGTGCTAAGGATTTCTTTATTGCCGTCGCCATCGCCGTCGCCCCATCCAACGGGAATCCAAGTGCTTGCCGATGAATCAAAAATATTAAATACACCTGATTCATATCTGTAAATCTTGGTCTTGCCGACAGAAAGTGAGGTGAGGTCGTTGAGTAAAATATATTTTTCGCCATCAAGCTTGAAATCTGAGCTTCCTCCCCAAATATAGGAAAGCGGGAGTGAATATGCTTTTTTAGTAAAGCCAGACTTTGGAAAATAGCTTGGATTAGCTTTGAGCGTAATTTCTTTGAGAACTTCTGCATCGCCCCAAGAGGCGGTGATTGTTGCCGAAATGCTTCCTTTGAGAATCTCTGGAAAATAAAAAGTGTGGTTAATCATATCTCTGGATTCTGAGGCTAATGTTTGTATTTTGCCACCTGCCTCATAGAGGGCAAAGATGCGTGCCTCCTTGTTTAGCATCACAGTCACAAGGCTCTGTCTTGCTCCATTGTGATAGCAAGAGTCTTGACTTATTCTTAATATTTTTAGCTTGCTGTCTTGGTCATAGAGTGAGAAGCGGAAACGTCTTTCGAATGTAGAATTATTTTTCAGCCTGCAAATCACACGCCCAACATAGAGTGTATCAGTCATCTGGGCAATATCTGCGATTGCGATCCTCCCAGAGGTTTGTCCCGTCCCGCTGGCAACTTTTTTCCACTTGTAATCAAAGAGTATTTCCTCGGCTAAATTTCTGACCTCGCCCATGCTTATGTCAAATTCTTTGGCTAAGATAATTTTATCTTTTTCAGAAAGCTCATCTGGGAAATGACCTTGTCCGAAATAAATTTCCCAAGAGTCAATGAGTGGGTGAAAGAAATTTCCATTAATATGCAAAGTGTCTTGTGAGGTATTGAAACTAGAATTATGAGCGGGATGAGAAATGTTAAATTCAATGGCGATGATGCCCTCGACTGATTTCCCAACATCTAATATCCCAGAAGCAAACTTGGTGTCAAAGCCAAAATCTCCAGCATCATAAGCATTTTTCTGCAAGATTAGCCTGAGTTGCTCTGGAGAAAGATTTTTATCTAAGGATAAAAGAAGTGCACAAGCAGAACTCACAAGAGGTGAGGCAAGTGATGTTCCGCTAGAAGTGATGTAGCCACCTCCGGCTTGAGTGGTGAGCAGACTTTGCCCAGGTGCTGAAATGTCTACAAATGATCCATAATTCCCTTTGCCGTATTTTAGCCCGCCCATGGCAGAGCCACCAACCGAAATTACTTCGGGATAGTCGGAGGGATAGTGTGCTTGGGTCCAATTATTATTTCCTGAAGAAGAAACCATGACACAGCCCAAAGAATAAGCATAGCGAATTGCATCCAGGACAATAGGTGACTCGTAGCGTTCGCCCCAAGAGAAATTAAGTACGCTAGCACCATTGCTTGCCGCATAAATAATCGAGCGGGCTAAATCATCGGACTCTGCATTCCCACCCACATCAAAGGCACGTACCGTCATCACTCTTGCCTCGGGTGAAAGACCGCTTATCCCCTCATTATTATTTTGCTTTGCAATCATTACTCCAGCAACTGAGGAGCCATGTCTGGCCTCGTCGAAAGGAATGGGATCGACACCCGACCAATCTCCATAATTTGCGATGGACTGGTCTGTGAAGTCGTATCCAATCACGTCGTCGGCAAATCCATTGCCGTCCTCATCAATTCCATTTAAATCACCATAAACTCCCGCACTGTCCTTGGTCTCCGAATCCCAAGGGTCGAAGCGTCCGTTATTGTTTATATCTTCTGGGGAATTTACCCAGTATTGCCCAGCTAAATCGGGATGTTCCCAATCAAGACCGGTATCGATTAGGGCGATTATTACCCCCTTGCCTTTGCTTTTTGCCCAAGCTCTCCTGGCTCCGATTGCCTCCAAATACCACTGCTGACTGTATTTTGGATCGTTGATTGTTTCACTGGACTCAATGCGGAAAATGTGGTTTGGATATACCTCAAACAAAGATGTGTCAATAGACGAAATATCTTCTTGTTCAACAATAAAATAATTTAATAATTTATTGAGGTGGATATTGTCTGCATTTAACTCAGATTTAATTTTCTTGTTATTTCTAAAATTAGGATTTATCAGCGGGCGGGCAAATGGGAGGGGATTGCTTAAATTAGAATTTGATTCTTTGGGGTAAATTATAAAAGATGTGGCAAGAGTTGTCTCCAACAAAATAACAGAAAAAATAAGTAAGCTTAATAATAATCTCATAAAATTATGGTCGGAGTAGTTTTGCGCTCGTTGTCATTTCCTTAATTACATCACTTAATACGATTCCTACTTCAATATATTTTATTAATCTTTTTATT
>JAJRPT010000228.1 GCA_024280675.1 Bacteroidota bacterium | reverse complement strand
TCATGCGGTTTAAATCTTTGTAAATATGCTTCCCCTTTTCTGGCAAAGGGAAATGTTTGCCATTGACATAAACTTCTTTGTTACGAACCTCGAGCGTATCGCCGGCAACCGCAACACATCTTTTTAAATAATATTGAAATTGATCAGGATCTTTTTTAGAATAATTTCCAGGAAAGACAAATACAATCACATCATTTTTCTCAGGCTCCCAAAAACCTGGGAATTTGTAATAGGGTAACTCAATGTTTACAATAGGAATTATTTGCGGAGTCGTTGGTCCGTAAATAAAACGATTGACAAACAAGAAGTCACCAGTCATTACCGTGTCTTCCATCGATCCGGTCGGCACCACAAATGAGGCAATGGCAACACCGTTAATTATCAGGACAAACAAAAATGCCTGAGGCAGAATTTTGAGTGTGTCCCAAAATTCTTCCATTAATGTTTTTTTCTTTTCTTTATTTTTTATCATTTTTTTGTTCAGCTTTATAATTACTTTTTAATAAATTAATCGTCAATCGAGAGAATTGCGTGGAATGCTTCTTGGGGAACTTCGACCGATCCGATTTGTTTCATACGTTTTTTACCAGCCTTTTGTTTATCGAGCAATTTTCTTTTTCTGGAAATATCTCCTCCATAACATTTTGCGGTTACATTTTTTCTCATCGCCCGTACGTTAGTTCTTGCCACTACTTTCGAGCCGATTGCGGCCTGGATTGCTACTTCAAACATTTGCTGAGGAATTAGTTCCTTTAGCTTGGAGCAAAGTCTTTTGCCCCAATCATGTGCTTTTGAGATGTGGACGATTGAAGAAAGTGCGTCCACTGGTTCGCCATTTAGTAAAATATCGAGTTTTTGCAATTTGCCTTTCTTCTCGTCTGTAAATTCGTAGTCAAGAGATGCGTATCCACGAGTTGTCGATTTCAGTTTATCATAAAAATCAAAAACAATTTCTGCAAGTGGCAACTCAAATGAGAGTTCAACTCGGTCTGGTGAGAGGTAATGTTGGTTTGTCATCTCACCACGCCGGTCCATACAGAGCTTCATAATATTGCCAATATATTCGGCAGGAGTTATAATTTGTGCTTTGATGTAAGGCTCCATAATATAATCAATTCGGGCTGGGTCTGGCAAATCGGATGGGTTTTCGACCAGCAAATCGCCCGCTCCGTGATTGAGAATGACGTGGTAACGAACGCTCGGGACGGTTGTGACAATGGTTTGATTAAATTCTCTGTCGAGTCTCTCTTGGACAATTTCCATGTGAAGCAATCCCAAAAATCCGCAACGAAAACCAAATCCCAATGCCTTGGAAGATTCTGGCTGATAGGAAATGGATGCGTCATTTAGCGACAATTTTGCAAGTGCTTCACGCAAATTCTCAAAATCTGAAGACTCTGCCGGATAAATTCCAGAAAAGACCATCGGCTTAACTTCTTTGAAACCTTCGATAGCTTTGCTTGCTCTATCTTTTACATGGGTGATTGTATCGCCCGATTTTACATCTTCGAGTGTGCGAATTGCGGCGGTGAGATAGCCGACATTTCCTGCCGAAAGCTCGCCAGTCTTATGGCGGGTCATGTGCATTACTCCAACCTCTTCGGCAATAAACTCCTTGTCGGTTGCCATGAAAAGAATCCTGTCTCCTTTTTTGATTGTCCCGTCAATGATTCTCATGTGAATAACCACACCAAGATATGGGTCGTAAAGACTGTCATAGATTAGTGCTTTGAGTGTCGCATTTGGATCACCATCAGGGGCGGGAATACGTTCAACTATTGCTTCGAGAATATCTTCGATGCCAATGCCATTTTTTGCCGAAGCATAAATTATCTCATCCTCGGAGCAACCAATGAGGTCGAGAACTTCATCTCGGACTTGGTCTTTCATTGTCGTAGCACTTGGGAGGTCAATCTTATTTAATACAGGAATAATTTCTAAATCATTTTCAATGGCAAGATAAAGATTGGATATTGTTTGAGCCTCGATTCCTTGTGTTGCGTCCACCACAAGAATGGCTCCTTCGCATGCGGCCAGCGAACGGGAAACCTCGTAGGTGAAATCAACATGACCTGGCGTGTCAATCAAATTGAACGTATAGCTTTGCCCGTCCTTTGCCTTGTAATCCATCTGGATTGCATGCAATTTAATTGTAATTCCACGCTCTTGTTCGAGCGGGTTGTCGTCAAGAATTTGAGCATTTGTCATTTCTCGCTCTGTGATTCTTCCTGTTGTTTCCAACATTCGGTCTGCAAGAGTAGATTTTCCATGGTCAATGTGAGCGATTATGCAAAAATTTCTGAGATTGTTCATTTTCTATTTGTTTTCTTTGTCGGATTTTTCACTAACTACAAAGATAGCCACATTGTGACTTTATAACTAATAATATATTTTGCAATAGAGTTCTAGTGTGTTTAATAAAATTTTAATATCGGCTTAATGAAAATTAAACAAATTAAAAATCTAATCCTTAATTTTGTAACATAAATTAAATACTTTCTAATAATTACAAAAGGGGATTTAAGATGAAGATGGTTAAATTAATACTTTTGGTTTTGGCTTCAGTATTTGTGGCGAGTCCTTTGTACTCTCAAATGAAAATAAGTGGGAAGGCTTATGCCGATTATTTTTATAATATAAAAAATAATGACGCAGATTTGGAAGGAAAGAATGGCTTTTGGTTTAGAAGAGTTAGATTGACGGCCGACAATAAAATTTCAGATGTGTTGAAAACAAGATTTAGACTTGAAGTATCCTCCAAAGGTGATTTTGCCTCCGAAGATACCTACACTCCTTATCTCAAAGATGCTTACCTGGATTTAAAAACATCTATTATTGGAAAAGATGTATTTAGACTTGGTCTTATGGAAACTATTGGAAAGAAAACGGTGGAAAAACTCTGGGGATATAGAGGCTTTGAAAAAACTCCAACTGATTTCTATAAATACAGATCCTCAAGGGATATTGGTCTGCTTTTCACTGGAAAACGTAGCATATTCGATTATAGTGTTATGGTTGGAAATGAATCTAGCAATAAAATGAAGGTGAGCAAGAAGAAGAAAATTTATGCAAGCCTAGGCGTAAAAGCAATTGATGGGCTTTATGTTCAGGGGTATTATGACAATAACATTGATGATGATTTCAACTCGTCGCTTGCACAAATATTTGTTGCCTATGATTATGATGGTATTGGCAGAGTTGGATTTCTGTACGCAAGTGTTAATCAAGACAAAGCTGGAGAGGATGGCGAAACAATAGATTTGTCTAATAATATTATGTCTGTTTATGTAATCACTCATCTTCACAAGGATGTAGACTTGATTCTCCGCTATGATGAAATATCTGAGGAATTGATTAAGCCAACTGGAATGGCATACACTCCGCTGAGAAGTGCCGAGGGCAAGACGAGGGCGATATTTGCAGGCTTTTCCTATAATGGTATTGAAAACTTGTACATAATGCCTTATGTGGCATATTTCTCCTACGAAGAGGCTGGGCTTGATGCCGACATTTATGCACGCTTGACTTTTGAGTTTAGGTATTAATTGTTGAATGAAATATTTTCTATTTTTTCACAACTTTCCTAATTGTCACACCTTCTGAATTTGTTATTTGCACAAAATATAAAGAAGGTGATAATTGGTCAAGAGATATTTCTAAGTTACTTATACCATTTAAATTTTCGTGTATTGAGACAAGTTGCCCATATTGGTTGAATACAAGAACTTTTCTTAAATCATTGCTTGTGATATTAATCTTTGAGCTTGATGGATTTGGATATATTTCGATGATAGAAAGAATATTGTTTTTTGAGCCAGCATTGTTTATTAAGCAGGCACTTTCATAAGTTCCCATGCTAAGTTCGGAGGATAAATTGATGTATTCTGAATAGAATGGTTGATTGGGATAAAGAGCTTGGCTGACAGTTTTGCTTGCCAATAACTGATTCCAATCAAAGCGTGGATTCCCGTATTGAAAAACACCTGCGTAACAGGCAAGAATGAAGCAGTTCTCGTCTAATACCTCGTAGAAATCTGGAATAAAACCTGGGGTGAATGGAGATGAAGCGATAAGAGAATCCCAATCCGGAGGGCTCAAAGGGCTTTGATATGCCGAGTAAATAACATCTGAGTTGCTGATGTCAAAATATACATCAGAGGAGTCTGTCCAGACGGTGTTAGCGTCATCGAGCCAACCACTATTGACGGCAATCTTAGATTGACTCCATTCGGTGCAAGTCAAGGGGTGGTTGGTTCTAGTGGATATGTATTCTATTTCTGCAAGACCTTCGGAAAGCGATGGGGTGTGCAAGTGCAAGTCAATAGCATCACAGTAATCTTCTCCAAATTTTATAATTGAATCAAGTATGGGTACAAGAGGAGAATCAGGTGACTGGATAATACCTTTCATCCCAGTGATTCCACCTGTCAAGATTTTGAGATGAGCAAGTTCATCGGGGTATTCTTCTTGTTTTGCTCTTATGAATTGTGCTACCTCCGTCCACCATTGGATAATCTCTGAAATATTATAGCTAAGATGATCGTATTTAGTGGCTCCAAGTGGTTCTTGGTTTATCTGAATCCAGTCAATATAAGAACCTGCTGCCATTAGTAGTTTATCTAAATATTGAAACACTTCCACTTTATCGTCCCCTATTGGGATGCGTTCGTAATTTGTTCCAACTACCTCCACACTGTCTTTTGGCCAACGTAGGAAGATTACTTGTTTTATTCCCAAAGAATCAAATGCTTTCATTTTATTTATTGTGGAGGCTTCATTCCCACTGAGAAATACTTTCTTAATCTGAAAATCAGTAAAGCCATAGCGGACGGCTTGCGCCCCTAATTCTTTTGCAATAGCTGGGGTAGAGCCACCATGTACACCAAGCAGGGTTGGCGTTTGGGCATAAGTGTTTAAAAAAGTTAAACAAAACAATAAAAGAAGTGCTGCTCTTTTCATTTATTTCAGGCAAATATGTTAAACAATAATTGAACAGTATAATAAAAAAAACAATAGTATCCAAATATAAAACAGGTTGAGGCAGGGATTACTTTGCACAAAAGCGGGTTAATAACTCCTTTGCCATTTGCAATATTATGAGGCTTTATCCCGTGGGTTAAATAAATTGAAAAAAAGAAGAACAATAGCATTTTTAAAATAAAATCTACAACTATTTTGCAATAAAAATTGTATTTTGCTAGTCTTAATTATATGAAAACCGAAAAGTATTATTAATTATTTAAAGATTCCACAATGAAGCATCTTTTTACCATCATTTTGTTTGCTTATCTACTGTCTTTTGCCGAAGTAAAAGCCTCGGATTATAACAATGAAATACCACATTATTTGAACTATGAGTTCAACTCTTCCGACTATGATGCGGCGGAGCTAAACCGTTATATTAAGTTTAATGGTTTGAAGAATATTTATATTCCAGAGAAGATTTCCGAGAAGATTAAGCCAATAAAAGTGGCTCCACGCCTTATGAAATCCAATTTGGTGTTAAAGCAAATCTACTCTCAATCGGGCGCACAAGATGAGACATGGATTGCTATAAATCCAACCAACCCAATGAATGCGATTGCCACTTGTAACGACAGCTATACCAATTGGGGTGAGTACAGAATGAGTGCCTATTACACACACGACGGAGGCAAGACTTGGAACTTCTCCAGAACCGCAGCCCACAATAACGAAACTGCAATTGATATGGGCAACTCAAATGCAACAATATTTGATCCAGGGATTTGCTTTACTCCTGATGGGATGGCAATTTACTCTTATGGTTTTGCAGAAATTACCGGCGGTGATCTCGAAGGCAGGAATGGTATTTTTGCTTCTGTTTCAACCGATGGTGGTAAAACTTGGAACCAACCAGCAGACGATACCGAAACCTATGGTATCACAGTCGATATGCAGGGCGATTCCTTTAATGACAGATATACAATAGCATCTGACCTTTACTCCGAATCTTCCTATAAAGGAAATGTCTACATCTCTTGGCAGCTTTTTGACGCTTCGAGTGGTAGCCCTATTCTAACGGCATATTCAAGTGAAAGCGAAGATTATTATTCTTGGACAACTAAAACTGTTCATTCATCTGGTGAAACCCAAGCGCCAATGCCGGCAGTGGGTCCTGATGGTACAGTTTATGTGAGCTTCAGAGATTCTGATGGCGGGAAGACCAATGCTCCGGTCTACCGTTCAATAAATGGTGGCAAATCATATCAACGCATCGCCGATGCCATGAGTTTGTGGAATATTGGAGTACAGCATCCAGAATCTGGGCGATATGTGTTGGAGGAAAAAGATGGCATGAGAATCAGTTTAAACCCGCAGATTGTAGTGGATAATTCTTTCTCGCCCAGACGAGGCACGATATATGTTATAATGTCGGGAAGAGATGAACACGCACTCTCTGAGATTGGAGTATGGCTGAGTACATTAAAGCCTGGTGAAAATAAATGGACAAAAATTAGAATTGATAATAATAATCGGGGAAATGATATGTTTTTCCCAAGTATATCTGTGGATCAGACAACAGGATATGTACACGTTTTTTATTATAGCTCCCAACATGACAGCAACAATGAACTGGTCGATGCCTATTATGCTTATTCATACGATGGAGTAAATTTCAAGCACAGAAGATTGACAAACGAAGGAATCAAAGTGCGAGCTGCTCCACAATCTAGTGGTGCCGGCAATAGATACTGGGGGGATTACACCTCGATAGCCGCTAGTGAAAATATGGTCTATCCACTTTTTTGGTTGCCAACAAGCCCTGGAGGAAGTCGTGGCACAATCGATCTTTTTACCTCGATGATAACCACAGCACCGGTTGCTCCTGAGAATTTTAAAATAACAAATGGCGAATCAGTTGTGCTTTCTTGGGATGACGACATTCGAGATGGGCTGGGTGAGGAAATTACAGATTATACAGTTTGGCTCTACAAAAATGGTGAAGAAATAGGCTCATTTCCTATGAGTGAAAAATCCTACACAGACAATGAGGTTAATGTGGGTGATCTTGTAACTTATGGAGTTAAAGTGGTTTCAGCCGATGTAAGGGGAGGGGGGCAAATTTATGATTATCAAATCACTGTGGGCGGCGAACTAGAATCAATGCCAATCACAGATTTCTCTGCAATTCCACACGAAGATGGCATATTATTTAGATGGACTAACCCAAGTCGCTCTACCGATGATGCCATTTTTAAAGCTGTAAGCAGTGTCTCAATCTACCAAAACTCAGAAGAACTTGTAAATGTAACCACTGGGAATATGACCGCCGGGGAGGTGAATGAATTTCTTTATGTGACGGAAACTGAAATGTTCCGTGAAGGATTTTATGCAACGGTAAATAGGGCAAGAGATCAAGACGAAGCCGAGAGTAAGGAAAGCGATACTATCATGGCATATTCTGGTGCTGCACTTCAGACTTACAATTTTACTTTTGAAGAGTCATCCGATCAAGCAGTGGTCCTAAATAATGGGACTTGGGCGATTACCGATGAGATTGGGTACAACAGTGATTATAGCTTTACTGACCTTCCAAATGAAAAATATGCGATGGGCTCAAATGTTTATTCAGTAATCTTTCAACCATCTGAGTATCAGACATCCACTCCAAACCTGTCTTTCAAATACATTGGATTGCTTGCCATAAGTGACGAGTGTTTTGTGGAAGTGACAAGAGACGGCGGGAAGACTTGGGAATCGATT
>JAJRPT010000227.1 GCA_024280675.1 Bacteroidota bacterium | reverse complement strand
TCAAGCATGGCACGTGCCGACACGTCCTCACCAATTGACTCTTTAAGATGAGCTTTCCATTCAACACTTGCTCCCGGACTCATTAGCTTTTTCAACCACAGTCCGATGTCTTTGTTGCCCCAGTAATTTGTCGCATGTGGGTCTTGTTTTAGAATATTCTTGGCGATGTGGTTGTGGAATTGGAAAAGCAAAGTTGTACTCATTGCGTAATCGTAATATTGGGCGGCATCGTTATTAATGTGTGTCTTCGAGGCAGCATCGCAAAATTCTTCGCCACGTTCATTTGGAGGTACAATTCCTTGCCATTTCTTTTTCAGCTCCCACCACCTTTTGTTATACTGGTCAGGTGAAAGATTTTTGGCATAAAGGTCATACTCAAATTCTGTCATAACACCAGCACCCCACGGAATTACAACAACATAATCGAGTGCCTCTTGAAGTAATAATTGAATTTTATCGACTTCGAGATCGGCTGGAAGAAGGTCTAGACCTTGTAAAAATGGAACCTGCATTGCCGCCAATCCCATCATAGTGCCAAGCCCTTCGTGGTAAGCTCGGTTGGCTCCGCCTCTCAATATAATCGGTACATCAGGATTTGTGTATTCCATATAATAGTAAATATGCCCAAGCTCGTGCAATACAGTAGCCCACCATTTTGTGTTCGGCTCGACTGACATGAGTGAACGAACGTCTTCGGCATTGTCCATGTGCCACGCCGATGCGTGATTGTTCTTAGAATAGGCGGCACCTTCTGGAGCGGGATAAAGACTTGATTTGGTGTAGAAAGACTGGGGCAGTGTATCAAGGCCAAGACTTACAAAGAATTCCTCACCCTTTCGCATTATCCATTCGGCATCTTTTTCGCCCAAGATTCCATCAAGATCGACACCATCGACTTCTACAAGTGCGTTCCATTCCTGTCCCCAGCGATTTGGAAGCCAATGAGCTGGGAGCATTTCTGGTACTTCTTTTTTGTATTTCTCAGCTAAATTATAACGTGCCCAAGTGTGAAGCTCACGGTAAAGAGGCCAAAGGTCTGATACCATATTGTTGCAGACCTCCATGAGTTCGGATTGTGAATAACCGTAATCGGATGCTTGGTAGGCAAAGAAGTTGTCATAGCCCAATGCCCTGACGGTTTCATTGCGGAGTCCTTGGAGATTTACCAGACCGTCCTTTAGCTCTGCTCCAACAAGTTTTGAAGATTCCCAAGCGGCAAGACGTTTGTCTAAATCAGTCTCTTTTTTGAGAATCTTGTCAATCTCATTTGTTGTGACTGTGTCTGTGCCTATTGTAAATTTAAAGCCATAAAGGGTTGCAGTCTGTTCTGCATTGGCTGTTATCAACTTCTTGACCGCATCGCCAGCGGTTTCTGGATTTGCACCTGCCATGTAGAGAATCGTCTCGAATTGCTTTGCCTGTAGTTTGGTTAAATTTGCTTTGTCTTTTAAATATTTCTGTGCTGTTTCAATATTTACTTTTGAACCAGTGTAGGCACTCATTGCCTCGCCTGAGCGTTGTACCCAGTTGGATGTTGCCGTGTCACCTTTTACAATGTAGGTGTTTGCCTTCCAATGTGCTTCGGCGGCTTCTTTGAGCAATTCTTGGAATTTAGAGTTATACCCGTCGAGATAGGTCTGTGCTTGGGCACGGGTTTTTGCATTTTGCTCTTCTTTGTTTGGCCCGCAAGAAGAAAGAAATAACACTCCCGCAATAAAAAAAAGAAGAGTAGTGTAGTTGAGCTTCATGGATGTAATACCTGTTTGAAAATTATAAAAAATATTGTTTTTATTAAATGTGAACTCACGAACCAATAATATATGTTATTTATTATAATTTTTCTAAAATATTTACTGCAAGTTCTAAATCCCAAACTAAAGAACAAGTTATTTGTTCCTGTCTTATTTGCCAATACTTTTGGCTTTGGTGAGTGGAAGGTCTATTTTTGGTGCTTGTTGGCAAATTTTGTTAAATAATTTGATATTAGAGTTTGAACTGACTATCTTTGTAGTTAATGTATATAGCAAATAAAAAATAATATAGGCTGAATAATGGGTACTTTTGAGAGGTTAAGACAACTGTCACCAATATTAATGGGATTGTTTGTAATATTCTTCATACTTTTTATGGTTTTGGCCGATATGGATATAGGGTCATTGGTGGGAGGTGGGGAAAATCCACAAACTGCCATAATTGCCAATGTTAATGGAAAAGAAATCAAATATGTAGAGTTTGAGGGAAGAGTACGCCAAGCAGTTGAGCAACAACGACAAGCACTCAGGCAACAAGGCAGAGAAGATGAAGAAATTTTCGAAGATGACATTCGTGCCAAAGTTTGGCAAGCAATGACAGATAGGGCACTCTACGAATCTATTGCCGATGAAGCTGGAATAGTCTATTCTGATAAGGTCGTTGCCGACAAAATGATTAATTTCCCCTCAAGAGAAGTAAAAGATATGTTCACAGACTCGACCGGCAACTTTATGCGTGAGGTTTATCTGTCCTATATCACTAATCCAGATAATGTGTCCGGCTATATGGGACCGCAAGCAGCCAATCTAGACCCACAAGAAAAAGCTAGAATAGTTAGTGATATCCGAGAAAGATTGATGAGTATGTCCGATTATACTGCCAACCAAATTGTTGCATCTGGGATTCAAAGCCTGCTAGGAAATGTTGGCTCTGCTATTTCTTTGGAGTATTCTCGCAAGAAATATATTGCTGAGAACTCAAGCGTAGAATTTGATTATATCAGCTTTGACACCAAAGGTATTCCAGATCCTGAGCTCGATGATAAGGAATTGAGGGCGTGGTATGATGGACACAAAGAATATATGAAAGGTGATGCTAGAAGGAAAATTAAATATGTAGCTTTTCCTATGAAAGCCTCAAGCGCCGACACAGTAAATTTCAACAGAAAGATAACTTCCATTACAAATGCTTTGAAATCAAAGAAGAACCCGCAAGAAAGAAGTGAAGTCTTTGATGAGAAAATGAATGAATTTGGCGGGAATACAACTGATTACACACTTAGCCATGATATAAATCCAAACATATTGACACTATTATCAGATTTAGAAATCTCTGATTATTATGGACCTTTCAATATGGAAGGGAAAATAACATATCTGAGGCTTGATGATAAAAGACAAGGTGAGAATGAAGCGGTGAATGCTAGCCACATACTCATCAAATTCGATTCCAACAAAGATTCTGCACGAAAAGTTGCCCGCAATATTTCCAAAAGAGCAAGGTCTGGCGAAGACTTTTCCACTTTGGCTAAAGAATTCTCACTAGACAAGGGTTCGGCACTCAATGGTGGTGATTTGGGATGGTTTACAAAAGGTTCAATGGTGCAAGAGTTTGAAGATGCAGCATTTGCTCTTGGCATTGGTGAGGTGTCTAAAGTAGTTGAAAGTGACTTTGGCTTTCATATCGTAAAACTGATTAATAAAAGTTCATCAGAATATAAATATAGCACCATATCTCTTTCTCCACGTATATCGAGTGCTAGTAAGAATATGATTTTTCGTGACGCATATTCGCTGATAGAAAATGTGGATCAAGGTGGAATATTCGACTCTGTTGCCGCTAAATTAGGGTCGAAGGCAACGGAGAGCAGTTTCTTTTCAAAAGATCAAACAGTGCTCGGAAATAATTTTATTAATTCATTTGCGTTTTCAAATCCAGTTGGAACAATTTCTGAACCAATTGAACTGGATAATTATGGAGTGCTTGTTTTCATGGTGACTGATTCACGAGAAAAAGGACCCATTCCTTTTGAGGACAAAGCCTCTGAGATACGACATTATGTGATGAATCAGAAGAAATTAGATCTAGCAAAGTTGGAGGCAGAGAAAACACACCCACAACTCAATGATGCAAATTTCTCTTTGAATGAAAATTTCAAATCCGCAAGTAATGTAAAGAATAATGGTGCTATCATTGGCATTGGTGCCAGAGAATATGCACTGACCGAGATGGCCTTTACAATGCCGCTCAATACCATCTCGAAGCCTATTGCTGGGCATAATGGATATTATATTATAAAGGTGAAAAGCAGGAATATTGTGAGCGACGAGCAAATAGAACAGAATTTAGCAGACTACCACCAGACACTTATCCAAAACACGGCTAGACAGGTTTTCTTTCCATTCTTCCAAGAAATAAAGAATAATGTTCCAGTGGTGGATAATAGAATTAAGTGGTATAATAATTTTTAATAACGTTACTGTTGAATGTGTACATTAAAATGTGTACATTAAAAGTTTTTATATTTAATCCTTGGCTAAGAAAAAAAGCTGAGGATTTTTTTATAACTTCTCAGTTTATGCCTTCTTATACTTTCTCAGCAAGAACGCACATTAACTTTTTATTGAAATCACGATAGCAAAATAAATATTGCTCTCCTCCATCGATTGAGTTAATCTTTCCTTTAATCTCAAGGGCGGTTAATGGGAAATTGCGTGTTTTAATGTTTAGATAGCAAGTAGAGAATCTCTTTTTGAGTTCTTTTGCCGAATATGGGAATGCCCTATCAACTTTATAAGCAGACAGACCAATCTTTTCAATCAATTGCGAAGAAGTAAAATAATTTGTGTTTTGTGACAACTTCCGCAGATTACCTCGCTTTGCAAAACTATTCTGCATTTCTAATTTTAGTATGCTTTTATTAATCTCATAAATATATTCTTGGATATGGCTCAACTCAATCTCCTCATTCTTCTCATTTTGATTGAAGAAT
>JAJRPT010000226.1 GCA_024280675.1 Bacteroidota bacterium | reverse complement strand
TAATTACTGGTTTACCAGAAAATATTGTAGTTTTGCTCATGACTATTTTGTTGTTTATTGTGGTTAATAATTCAGCAAATATAATCAAGGTGAGGGCAACTTAGCTCTCACCGTGTTTTTTTCGTCGGACACTAGTGTTACTGAATATGTTTTTTGAGACCAGTAAAAACAACAACAAATAATTAATGCACAAAAAATTTAAGTCTTTTTCTTAAATTCGAGGATTGAAAATATAAATTATTTTAATAATTGAATAAAAATATAAAAAAATATAACAAAGTTCAGAAAAAAGTCCACGACACAAAAAAGAAAACTAAGAAATCATTCCCCATTTTCTTTCAAGTAGGCTCAGATTTCCTTGCTTTTACACTTAGCTTTTTGCTTCAATATTATTTCGTATTCTATTCTGGCTTTATCGGCTCCGAAGCCACACCTCGCACCGATGTTCTGCTCATGGGAATTGTGATTGTAAATGCTTATTGGTTTATTCTCAATTATTTCTCTGGCCTTTACAAAAATTGGTACGAACGTTCGCCATTTGAGGAATTTTTTACCATCATTCGCATCACTTTCATCGGATGTGCCATCGCATATTTCTTTGTCCTCAACGATACTTCATACCGGCCAAGAATGATGATGTTGATTTATTTCGCATCATTGCTCGGTTTCCAATCAATTTTCCGCTTGGTGATTCGCAGAGTACAGAAAATGCTTCGAAGAAAAGGGATTATTAAATACAAATCAATAATTATTGCCAGTGAATCCAAAATAAATGAAATTTACAAAGCAATGAAAGGTTCTCCAAGTTGGGGATTGGTGCCAACCGGTGGTGTGCTTACTTGTGATGGAAAAGAACAAGAAAATAATACAAAAATCATCGGTCATATCAAGAATTTAGAAAATATTATAATTGACAAAAGACCAGAAATTGTTGTACTGGCAGCCGGTGAGCTTTCCCACGACGAGCTGCTCAATGTCATCAACATCTGTTCCAATCACAAAGTCAGAGTCAAAATCGAACCAGACCTCTACTCAATTTTCACAGGACAAACCAAAACTCACAATATCTACGGAATCCCTTACATGGAAGTAAGCCCACAACTTATGAAGACTTGGGAAGAACTTGCTAAAAGAATATTTGATATTGTTTTTTCATTTCTTGTCATCACGCTAGGTTCTCCATTTTGGATACTGACTGCAGTTATCATTAAACTAGAATCAAAAGGAAATGTCTTCTACACCCAGCCACGAGTCGGAAAAGATGGGCGAGTGTTTCAGATTTTCAAATATCGCTCCATGGTCTCCGGCGCCGACTCAGGTGGGCAAAATTGGACGAAAGTAGGAGACCCACGTGTGACACGCTTTGGGAAATTCTTACGAAAATCACACCTAGACGAAGTTCCACAATTTCTAAATGTATTCCTAGGAACAATGTCTGTAGTTGGCCCACGACCAGAACAACCTAAATTTGTAGAGCAATTCTCAAAGGAATTCCCATATTACAAGCGCCGACTCATCGTCAGACCAGGAATCACTGGCTGGTGGCAAATAAAATACACAGCACACGAACTAGACTCAGATGAAATAAAATCACGACTCAAAGATGACTTCTACTATATCGAAAATATGTCCATAAAATTCGATGTCGAAATCATTATCCGAACCATTTGGTCAGTCCTCACCGGTCACGGACAAACCTAAGCCGCATTGCGGCCCTTAAATGCGGAGAATTGTTCTTGGCCACCTTGTGGCTTTTAAATGCGGAGAATTGTTCTTGGCCACCTTGTGGCTTTTAAATGCGGAGAATTGTTCTTGGCCACCTTGTGGCTTTTAAATGCGGAGAATTATATTTTATTTTGGCTAAAAATGAAGATTATTTTAGTGCTGTCACTAATTTAGAATCCATGAAGTGGGCTTGTCCAAAAGAATTTGATAACACCTCAAAATGTCGATGGATAAATGATGGATTTGCAGCAGAATATCTAATTCTGTGTTCAACAGACAGCTTTCTTAAACCTATTATTTTCATTATGAACACAAGAAATATTTGTTCAAAAAAACAAGCTATATTGCCGCCGTGTCAATAATACCTTTTCAAAACACACGAAGTGCGTGTTACTTGGCGATACCAACAGATCGCTTCTCTCGAATGACCGTCACCCGGATTTGCCCTGGATAATCCATCTCAGCCTCAACACGCTCGGCAATGCCAGTCGCCATGTCGTCGGCCGCTTGGTCATTAATTTTATTCGGCTCGACAATCACACGAATCTCACGGCCGGCTTGAATACAATATGTCTTTTCAACCCCGCCCCATTCGTTTGCAATCGCTTCGAGATTCTCCAGACGCTTGACATAATTTTCCAAAGATTCACGCCTAGCTCCTGGCCGTGCACCCGAAATAGAATCGGCGGCTTGGACAAGTACGGCTATGGCAGTCTCCATCTCAACATCTTCGTGATGGGCTCCAACTGCGTTTACAATGACTGGATGCTCGCCATATTTTTTGGTAAGCTCCATACCAAGAAGTGCGTGAGGACCCTCCATTTCCTTGCCAGCTACCTTCCCAATATCATGGAGAAGGGCTGCACGTTTTGCAAATTTGACGTTCAAGCCAAGTTGAGATGCCATTATTCCTGCAAGGTTTGAAACCTCGACGGAATGATTGAGCAAATTCTGACCATAAGAAGTCCGGTATTTCATACGTCCAACAAGCTGCATAAGCTCGGGCTTCATTCCATGAATATCCAGACCAATGAGTGCTTCCTCACCCGATTTAACCATGTCGTCAGTGATTTCTTTTTCGGCCTTATTGACCAGCTCTTCAATTCTGGTGGGATGAATCCTGCCATCGGTCATTAGCCACTCAAGTGCTTTTTTGGCAACTTCTCGGCGGAATGGATCAAATCCAGAAATAAGTACAGCATCTGGGGTGTCGTCAATGATTAGGTCTATTCCAGTAGCTGATTCAAATGCACGGATGTTGCGACCTTCTTTCCCAATAATACGACCTTTCATCTCATCGGACTCGAGATTGACCATGGTGACCGTTGATTCCATTGCGTGATCGGATGCAGAACGTTGAATTGAAGCTACAATAATGTTTTGAGCCTCACGACCAGCTTTTTCCTTTGCCTCAGATCTTATTCTGGTGATAATGTTGGCGGCTTGTTTGCGGGCTTCGTCTTTCATCTCTTCGATGAGACGGTTCTTTGCCTCGTCCTTGGTGATTGAAGCAATTTCTTCTAATTTTCTGACTTGCTCCTCGAACATGCTGTCAGCTTTTGATTCACGTTCTAATAATTTCTGTTCTTTGTTGCCTAGGTCTTCTTGGAATTGTTGAAGCTTTTTTTCTTTTCCAAGTATCATTTCTAGCTTTCTTTCAACTCCAGACTCACGTTGTTTGAAATCTTTTTCCTTATTGGTTAGCTTACTTTTCCTGCTCTGAATCTCCGAATCAAATTCCTTTCTCTTTAGGTGCCACTCATTTTTTACATCCTGAAGTTTTTCTTTTTTGATGGCTTCGCCTTCTTTTTCGGCATCAACTGAAATAGATTTCGCCTCTACTTCTGCTTCTAAAATTTTGGTGTTAGCTACTTTTTTTCCAAGCCAAAGCGATATAAAAAAACCTGAAATGGCTACTATTGCCGACACAATGATAATTACTGAATTTTCCATTTTTGTTAATTTCCCCTTTTAAATAATATAAAATATAAATATGCTCATCTGTTTTTTATGAAAACTACTTCTTATAAAATAAAAACATAGCAGTACAAGATGAACATTTCTCTTAGTCATAAACAAAAAAAACCGCACAATACCCACATCAAGGCGAAGGGAAGAATCCAAAAAAAACAGTGTGGGTGCCTGTCCTTTTAGGTCTAGTGTCTACTGGCACTTTCTTCCTCTGGTATCGAAGGTATGTTTCACCCTAAGTCAGTGAGATGAAGAAAACACTATTGCAAAATAAATGCAAATGTAGCCTGCTATTGCTAAACGAAACAAAACTCCCATTAATAAACTTTATAGATTCTATTAACGCAAAAGATTGTGATAAATGATATTATGCGGCCAAAAAATAATTTTAAATCAAAGAACTCTGTCAGTATGTAAAGAATCAGCAAATTGGGTTAGTTTCTCAATTTGATCCAAAGAGGTCTCTAGCTTCTTTTGGATATCCTGTTGGAATATAATTTTCTCTTCTGCAATATTTAGTGCAACAAGTATGCTCAGGTCGTCTGTGTTTTGCTTTCCGTTTATCATTCGAAGCTTCGCAATATGGGCGTTTACCATATCTCTTGATTTTTCGATTAACCCAGGATCACCCGTTAAATTATACTCTTTGTTCGCTATTTCAACTTTTACTGATTTCAATATTTCTTTTCATTTTATCACAAATTTTCTTTTAGGCAAATGCCAACAACTGAATATATCAAATAAATTATTATAAGACAAAATCAATTATTTACTAAGTTTTCAACTTTTTCAATAACTGCCTCGATTCTCTGAGCTATGGCGTGCTTTTCTTCGATATTTAATCTTATCTCATCGCTTTGTAATCTGCTCTGAAGAGCTTGGATTTGCAGATGTTTATTTTCTATTACATTTTCAAGATTCTTTTGGTGGTTTCTTAATTCTTTGATTTGTTCGCCGAAACTAGGCAAACCACCTGCATCTGAGGACTCAGTCGCCAGTCCATCTTCGATGCGCTTGTTTAAATCTGCTAATTTGTCTTTGCTTAGGCTCAACTCATTTTTAATTTTAGAAATCTCTACGTCCTTAGACATAATTATTTCCATCAGCTTAGAGTTGGCATCATGTACTCTTAGCTCTGAGGAGATTGCTTCTGCACTTGGCAAACTGCTCGCTTTGAGTTTTTGGATAATGTCGTCTCTTTCGGCAATTTGACGGCTTAGCTCCTCGAGTATTTGCTCGGCTTTGGCTAATTTTGAACTGGAGTAATTTACTTCATTTTCAAGCTCGGCAACTCTTTTGCCATCAGAAGACAGCTCAGGTCTTGATTGGGAATTAACTTTTTTTCTAAGCTCGGTGAACTCACGATCATAATTTTCAAGCCTATTCTCAAGCCCAGTGATAGTTAGCTTGGCAGTCAAAAGCTCTTGGTCACGAACGCTTGATTCGTCCTTAATTTTGGATATATTTTCTCTTAAAGAATCAAGCTCTTGAAGGAGTCCGACATTTTCGCCATTGAGCAAGTCATTGCGATTGACAAGATGATTGATTTTTTCAATAAGATCACTCTTCTCTTGAATGTATTGACGAGTTGATGTTTTGTTGCCCTCTTTGAGATATTGTTCGGTTGTGTATAACTTTGATTCTAAACTAGCATTTTTGTTGTTGAGATTGTCTATCTCAGTGTTTCTGAGAATAACTTCTTTGCCAAGCCTTGAGATTTCTTTTTTTGCGAACTCCACATCTCTTGCTTTTTCTTGAACTTTCTTCAGCTCAATTTCCAACTCAGACAGATTGCCCAAAGATCTGTTGAACTCAACTTCTTTTTTCTCATATTCTGATATTTTCTCGTCTGCTAGGGTGCATTTAGATTTTAAATTGCTTTTGTCTGAAATGATTTGCTTTAGTTGCTCAGATTGCCTTTGAAAATCCGCCTCCAAAGAATTTAACTGGGAATCAGACTTTACTTGCTTTTGCTTTAATTCTAAATGCTCTATAGATATGGCTTTGTATTTTTGATTTGTAAAATCGGCCCTCTGAGAAGCATGCCTTAGGGATTGCCAGAGCTTTTGCAATGAGGTGTCGAGATTTTCTAATACCAATTTCTCGCTGGTTTCGATTTCTGCTTTGTTATCCATATTTCTTTTTTATGTTTTTTGCTAAGGCATAAACATACGATAGTTTTTTTTATGAATGAAATTTAATTTGTGCTACAATTTACTTTTTTTTTAAATTGAAATATCTTTGGGAGTTGCTAAAATTAAAAGTTTGCCTCACAATAAAAAAAACAAAATTAAACTGGCTATCAAAGTACATGAAAAAAAAAGATTTGCTCGACTCCTATTCAAAATTATTCATAAAGTACCGTGAGGAAGACTGCACGGCTAGCTTTACCAAACTCTACGTTGATTCCTCTTTGAAGATGAGACCTTTTTTTAATAGAAATATACAAAACACTGAAGCCTCAAACGATATTTTCCATGATTCTTGGTCTAAACTATTAAAGAAACCTGAGTTATTCAAAGAAGAATCTGGCGATTTCTTTTCATACTTTCGCACAATCGTAATAAATAACTCTAAAAAATACAAGACAAAAAAAACTGCCCTGTCTTTTATAGATTTTGATGAGGAAATTCACTATCTCGGTAAAAATAATTCGCAAAAAGATTTGCTGTCTCTGATTAGTCTCAATGAACTGACTTGCCTTGTTGATAAGATGACAGAAAAACATAAAGAATTAATTCTGCTTCACTATTATTATGATGTTACGCTTAACGAAATTGGACGGATATTAGGTGTAAATGCCAACACTCTCAAGTCAAGATTGGTCAGAGCTAGAGAAGTGCTAAAGTCAATGCTCAAAGCCAAAGGTATTTTTATCAATCTCTAAAAACAATCTGGAATGAAGTCTTTTGATAAATAATAACACCAGTGTAATCGTCTCTGCTATATTTAACATTTATATCGCTCATTAACAAAAGGAAGGTTGGTGCAAAACCTAAAACAAAGATTAGCAGAATTATTTTCATGGCTTTAATATGGTTCGGTTTAACAATATATTTAATCTAATCAAAAGTCATTAAATGACAAAAGTCATTAAATAATACTCACCCATCTGATTCCATCTATTTTGAAAAGTTCTGCAAAAAGCAAATTCAGCTCGTCTTTATTCTTTGTGCTTAATGAAATTATTCCGTCGAACATTTTCCCAGTCGAGTCAATATTGATTGACCGCATATTGGTTTGACCGATAGCTTCGGTTATATGCCTGAGCATTTCCTCACGGTCTTCGCCTAGGATTCGCAACTTATATTCATTTTCATTAGAAGCGTGTAAATCGACCGATACAATTTGTGATTTAAAATAATTATAAATGCCGATAACAGCAGGGTTTGAAACTACAAATTTATGCCAATCGGGCTTTGGGTAAGAGTGAGGTGATTTGATTATCTCCACTTGATCACCATTTTGCAGTCTATGGGCAATGTCACGAACAGCTCCATTGACCTTCCCAGAAATGCAATGAATCCCTGTCTCGTTTGATATAGCAAAGGCGTAGTCTAGCAATGAAGAGCCTTGTGGGAGGTTTCGCAAGTTTCCTTCTTTGTCGTAAATTGTAAGCTCCGAATCAAAGACGTTTACTTTTATTGAGTTCCATATTATTTGAATGGCTTCCTCGCCCCTGGACTCTATCATTTCTTCCATCCAAGTTGCCCACTGCCCCGATTGCTCCTCGGAGATATTAATAGTCCTGATTCTACCCTCTCCTAATTTGTAAACAGAGGCAAAGCCCTCTTCGGCAATCTTTTCCATCTCGCTTGTGCGTATCAAAATCTCTACCTTTCTGCCATCTGGACCATAAATCTCAGAGTAAAGAGATTTGTACCAGTCTATTCTTGGATTAGAAATGTAATCGATGAAGTTGATGGAGTTGAAGGCATTTGCTAAAATCCCATGAGCGGTGTAACAATCCTTTGCATCGACTGATTCGAGAATGATGACAATAGAATAAAAATTGCTGATGTCGGAAAGGGATTTCCCCTCTTGCATGATTTTATAAATCTCATAGACTTGCTTGTGGATGACAGAAAATGTATGATCTACTTCGTTAGCCTCAAGGGACTCGTGGATGTGATCTGTGAATATTTTAATATAGCTTAGGAACTCCATTTGTTTTTTTGCCAGAGCATCTTTTATCGCCTCATATGTGGATTGGTCTATGAAATAAAAAGAAAGATTCTCAAGCTCCATTTTTACCTTAGAGAGTCCTAATTTGTGAGCAAGTGGCGTGTAAAAATTAATTGTTTCATCTGCGATTAGCTTCTGTTTTTTGGGCTTTAAGTAATGCAGGGTTCTCATATTGTGAAGCCTGTCCGCTAGCTTAATTAATATCACTCGAATGTCTTTAATCAAGGACATGAATATTTTTCGGTAAGTGTGTGCCTTGTTTATTTGCTTGGAGGAATCATCAAATGATATTTTGGTCACACCATCGACAATGCTTGCCACATCTTCGCCAAATTTCTTTGATACAAGCTCATAATCAACCGTTTCGACATCTTCAATCGTGTCGTGCAGCAAGCAAGCACAGACCGATTGAAGATCCGAATAGGGAAATTCTTCAATCAATATAATTGCCACCCGGAGCGGGTGAGTGTAGTATGACTTACCAGATTTTCGTATTACGTCCTTGTGGTGATGATGACAAAACTCAAAGGCATTGGACAAGATCATCATGTCATCTTGGGAAGCAAAAGGATATTTTTTTGAATAAACAGAGAGCAGAAACTCTTTGTCCTTTTCTAAATCATCACCGAATGGGCTATCCTCTTCGTATTCTAATTCAAATAATATTTCCATTTTTTTTTCTATCTTGAGAAATTGACACCGACACTTATTACAAATATTAGAAATAAAATGAATAGACAACTAATAAATATATTAATCTTGCTTGTTTCACTGTCAATAAATACAGAATTATTGGGTGAAAATAGAATTAAAGCTCCACCCCTGAAAAAAGGAGACCTAGTTGGCTTGATTGCTCCGGCAACAAATGTCGCCGACCCAGCAGACATACAAAAGGCAAAAGAAATTATTGAGTTGCTTGGATTAAAAATGAAACTCGGGAAGAATGTCCTGTCTGGGTCTGGATACAAAACCAGGACAAGACAAGAAAGAGCCGATGACATAAATTCAATGTTTGCAGACCCTTCGGTCAAAGCAATATTTTGTCTTAGAGGTGGGTATGGCTCTGCCTCAATTTTGGATCTTGTCGATTATGAGCTGATAAGAAATAATCCCAAATTATTCTGTGGATTCTCCGACATTACGGCACTGCACATTGCAATTAGAAAATATTCGGGATTAATAACTTTGCATTCTCCCGTAATGCTGTCTCCATTTGAGGGAAGCACTTTAGAGAACTTTCGCAGAATATTATTTGGCAATAGTATCTCTGTAATTGAAAACCCAAAAGAGAAATCTGGCTCAAGAGAAAAATATCCAATCCTTACAATCAATTCTGGTGTTGCCCAAGGCGAACTTGTTGGTGGCAACCTTACTCTAATTTGCTCACTTCTTGGCACACCTTACGAAATTGAAACTGGTGGCAAAATATTGTTCATCGAAGATACGGGCGAGTCGCCATACAAAATTCACCGAATGCTCACTCAACTCAGGCTTGCTGGGAAATTCGGTAAATTAAATGGAATGATGATTGGAGCTTGTAACGATTGCGGGTCTTCTGGTTCACCAATTTGGGACGGAACACAAACTGAAATCTATTATGACTTTTTTAGTGAATATGATTTCCCAGTGTTCTACGGGCTGATGGCAGGACATAGGGGTGAGCAACTGACATTGCCACTTGGGATAAATGTAGAAATAAACTCGAACTCAGGAATAATAAACTTACTGGAGAGTATAACAAAATAAATCACTCTTTTAGCACCATATCAATACACATAACTGCTGCCAGAATGAGTATGCGGAGCTTGTCTTCTCTTCCCACATTCTCATAAATTTCCAATATGTAATTGTCAGCAGATGTGAACATCTCTTTGCCAATCCCAGCCCACTTCTTACTGACATGAGCATATTCGATATCACCACTCACAAACTTAAAATCCCATCCCGTCCACTTTCCTTGAAGGGTACATAAGATATTTTCATTTTCGTCAAGGACATCAAACTTACCACCAATCGTAAAGAATTTCTGTTTGAACATCCCCACAAGATTTTCGTTCTCATCAAAGACTTCAACCTTCGACAAAAACCAAGCAATACCTCGTTTGACTCTAATTACATTTTCACCAGTGCTGGTTTTTATTTCAATATCAAATGGGGTCATTCTTTTGGAATCGGTAAATCTCAATATTTTTGTAAACAATCCAAGATTCTCCTCTCGGCATCTCATTATTTCTCCCCCAGAATCTGGATCATAAATGTCAAAATTATTCGCGGCTTTGAACATTCCAATATGCTCTTTTACAAAATAAAGATTTCTGTGAAGTATTGAATTCATAATATTATATTATTAGGTGATGCAACAGTATATCGTTTTTCCAAACTATGATAATTCTCATAAAAAAAAGAATGTTATTAATAATTGATATAAAAGGCGTGGTGATTGGAGCTTGTAACGATTGCGGGTCTTCTGGTTCACCAATTTGGGACGGAACACAAACTGAAATCTATTATGACTTTTTTAGTGAATATGATTTCCCAGTGTTCTATGGGCTGATGGCAGGGCATAGGGGCGAGCAACTCACACTTCCGCTTGGGATAAATGTAGAAATAAACTCGGGTGCAGGGAGTATGACTTTACTTGAACGGGCAACAAATTGATTGATACAGTTAAGTTCTAATAATAACAGCATTATCTTTAAACATCTCATATAAAGAGTATGTTGTATCGGAAATCAGCATAGCTATAAACCATTGCTTCAGCGTTGTTTTACTATTTTGCAAGTTTTTTGAATAAGCAAACCAATTT
>JAJRPT010000225.1 GCA_024280675.1 Bacteroidota bacterium | reverse complement strand
GCAACTCTTGCTCCAAGAGCAATTCAAATAGTAAGTTGTTTTGGTTGGCTAAGCTAAGTTGCTTGAAATTATCTTTTACTTCTTGTTGTGTTATCATATTACAAATATACACAATATTGTTGTTATAACCAGAACTTAACTCTTTTAATTAAGTGATGTCTTTTTTTTATACAAATAATGTAACTTAAAAGCTAATTCTTTGCAATTAAAGACCCGCATTCTGCGGGTGTGGAAAAGTGAATTTGTTAATTGGGAATTGATTCCGTTTATTGGCAACCCAAAAAAATGACAAAGCAATATTTTTAATATTATTTGTAATTTGTCACATAGCGGGATGGTAAGGAAAATTGGCTTGCTGAAATAATTTTAATAAAGCAAAGAAAAATAATTAACAGCTGGCAAATGTTTAAAAAAAAAATTATATTATATTAATAATCGTCTAGCCTTTGGCTTAGCAAAAAAGATTTAGGTGGAGAACTAATGAAAATAAATAAACGGTTTACCTCAGGAAGAGAAAACTCCTATGAAATGTACTCGTACACTAACCGGTCTTCTGTGTTGAAAAATGCAGACGGCTCGACGGTGTTTGAGATGAGCAATGTAGAGGTGCCAGTGGCTTGGTCGCAAATTGCAAGCGATGTGCTGGCTCAGAAATATTTTAGAAAGGCAGGCATACCTCTGCTTGACGATGAGGGAAATAAAATATTAAACGAAGACGGAAGCCAAAAGACTGGAGCAGAAAATTCGATAAAGCAAGTGGTTCACCGTATGGCGGGTACTTGGAGGCATTGGGGCGAGACTTATGGCTACTTCGACACTAAAGAAGATGCAAAGAATTTCTACGATGAAGTCTCATTTATGTTGCTTGGTCAGATGTGTGCTCCGAATTCTCCTCAGTGGTTTAACACAGGACTGGCTTGGGCTTACGACATTAGAGGGAAGGGACAAGGGCATTATTATGTAGATCCAAAAACTGCAAAGCTAACAAAATCCAAAGATGCTTATACACGGCCACAACCTCATGCTTGCTTTATTCAGTCGGTAGAAGATGATATGTTGGGCGAGGGCGGGATTTTTGATTTGTCTACTCGTGAGGCAAGGATATTTAAATACGGTTCGGGTACGGGTTCGAATTATTCCAACTTGAGGGGACAGGGGGAGACTCTCTCATCGGGTGGTGTCTCGAGCGGAATGATGAGCTTCTTGAAAATATTTGATAGGGCGGCGGGGGCGATTAAATCAGGCGGAACAACAAGGCGTGCAGCAAAAATGGTGGTAGTCGATATAGACCACCCAGATGTGGAAGAGTTTATTACTTGGAAGGCAAAAGAAGAAGAAAAAGTGGCGGCGCTGGTAGCTGGCTCAAAAATTAACTCGACATTCCTAAGAGCTATACTAGAAGAAGCAGCAGCCGGTGGTGACGATGCTGAAAGCAACAAAAAATTAGAAAGTCTTATTCAAAAAGCACTGCACAGAGGTGTGCCACTTAATTATATCGACAGGACACTGGCTCTGCTCCGACAAGGATTCACATCTCTTGACTTTGAAGAATACGATACTCATTACGAATCGGAGGCTTACAATACAGTCTCTGGGCAAAATGCAAACAATACCGTTAGGGTAAGTAATGAATTTATGAGGGCGGTCGAGCAAGATGAAACATGGCAACTCAGGTGGAGAACTGACAGGAATGTTACAAAAGAAGTCCGTGCCCGTGCGCTTTGGGATAAACTAAATCTCAGCTCATGGAAATCGGCTGACCCTGGCTTGCAATACGATACAACAATTAACGAATGGCACACCTGCCCAGAATCTGGACGCATCAATGCCTCCAACCCATGCTCCGAATACATGTTCCTCGATGATACAGCATGTAACCTAGCATCACTGAATCTAGTAAAGTTCTACGACGAAGAAACTGATACATTTCTTGTCGATGACTTCAGGCACGGTGTTAGGCTTTGGACTGTAGTTCTTGAAATATCTGTGCTTATGGCTCAGTTCCCCTCCAAACCAGTTGCCCAACTGTCCTATGAATTCCGTACACTTGGTCTTGGGTATGCAAACATCGGCTCGCTACTGATGGTCAATGGGATTCCTTATGACTCCAAAGAAGCATTGGCTTTAACCGGAGCAATTACTGCAATACTGACAGGAGAATCCTACCGCACTTCGGCCGAAATGGCAAAGGAACTCGGTGCGTTTGAAAAGTATAAGCAAAATAAAGAACACATGCTCAGAGTCATCTCTAATCACAGGCGAGCCGCCTATAATACAGAGGCATCAGAGTACGAAGGGCTGACCATCAGACCAATGGGAATTAACCAAATGTTCTGCCCAGCTTATCTATTGGAGGCAGCAAGAAAAACTTGGGACGAAGCTCTGGAATTGGGTACAGAATACGGTTTTCGGAACGCTCAAGTCTCCGTCATTGCCCCAACTGGAACTATTGGGCTGGTAATGGATTGCGATACAACAGGAATTGAACCTGATTTCTCAATCATCAAATATAAAAAACTATCAGGCGGTGGGTATTTCAAGATTGTCAATGGCTCGGTCCGAAAAGCACTAACAAAACTCGGCTACACAGATATGCAGATTGAAGCAATCGAAAAATATTCCAAGGGTCATGGAACACTTGTCGGTTGCCCAAATATAAATAAATCAACGCTGAGAGAAAAAGGCTTTAGTGAAGAGAAAATCGAAGCAGTTGAAAAACAATTAGCCGATGTATTTGATATTTCTTTTGCATTTAATAAATTCTCCCTTGGTGAGGACTTTCTGCTTTCACTCAATTTGAGTAGCAAAATGATTGCAGATCCTAACCTTAATGTGCTAAAAGAAATTGGATTTACGAAAACTCAAATAAACGAAGCAAATGATTTTATTTGCGGGACTATGACATTAGAGGGTTCCCCCCACCTAAAAGATTATCACTTGCCAATCTTTGATTGTGCCAATAAATGTGGAAAAAAAGGCAAAAGATATATCTCGCACATGGCACATATTCGAATTATGGCGGCCGCTCAACCATTCATCTCTGGTGCGATTTCCAAAACTATAAACATGGCAAGCAGCGCCACAGTGACCGAGATTGGCGAAGTTCATATGAAATCATGGAAATATATGCTCAAGGCAATTGCTCTTTACCGGGACGGGTCGAAGCTCTCGCAACCACTCAACTCTTCTCATTATGATGGAATGGATGAAATTATTACGCTGGGAGATTATCAAGACCTTGACGAAAATCTCGGGTCTAAGGAAATTCAAGAGAAGATTATAAGACATAGGGCAATCAGGACTAAGCTCCCACCAAAACGTGGCGGCATTATTCGTGAGGCCTCAGTCTCGGGGCATAAAGTATATCTGCGTACCGGCGAATATGACGATGGGTCACTTGGGGAAATCTTCATAGATATGTACAAAGAAGGGGCTGCCTTTCGTGGACTATTAAACAGCTTTGCCGTTTTGACATCGAAGGCTCTACAACACAGAATACCGCTCGAGGAACTTGTCGATTCGTTCACATTCACTCGCTTTGAACCCGCTGGCATGGTCTCTGGACACGAAGCTATTAAAAACTCTACTTCAATACTCGATTATGTATTCCGCTCACTTGGATACGATTACTTAAACAGGCAAGACTTTGTGCATATTAAAGCCATAGACGAGACCATAGCAGATGACCCAAGTGTAAGCAATATTAACAAAAGTAGTGGTACGCCACTAGAATCTGAAAACAATCTCAGAGGAAGGAAACCTGGGCAAAGTTTGCCACTTGCAGATTCGGTCGATGGTCAGAATATGCAAAATATTGACCAACCTGATGAACGTGATATTGTCAATCTCAGCTCAGAATCAAGTGTCACAACTGCCTCAAAAACTAAGACTGAAACAAAATCCGGAATTATGACTTCTCTCGGCTACACAGGTGAGCAATGCTCTGGGTGTGGTTCGATGCGTGTTAAACGTAATGGTTCTTGCACCGTGTGTGATGACTGCGGAACAACATCGGGTTGTAGTTGATAGTCACTCTATAGTCAATCCTTAACAATCGTATAAGCCATTGATATACAAGGGTGCAAAAGGAATTGAAATATGTTAATCCGAGTTGCAAGAAAAGAGTTAAATTGAAGTAAAACTTTGCAGGAAAATAGGATTAAAAATGTTAGGGCGCAAGGAGGGGTTATGGCATTTATTGGAGCTGGAATTGCTTGTGGTAAACATGCGAATGCAATGAATAAATGGGGGTCTGATTCAAGATATGATATTGCTGAATGGAATGGCGGTTCATTTGTTGCTGATAATAGCAGGGCTAACTATGATTACTTTGAATGGAGAAGCTCTGTTACTGATATACCATTTAATCCTCCGCCTGAAGCGAGTGCTTATTCTGGCATTCTGAATGGTGCATTTGTGAGGTATAAATCAAGAAGTAAAAATGGATCCGCTTTACCGTTGAGAGCAGACCAATCTCATTTGATAGGTAATGTATTATTTGGTTTCGGATCTGCTACTGCTTTAGCGGCAGAGGGATCTAAATTAGCTGGCACCGGATTTAAAGTATTAGGTGGTATATCGAACTGGATAGGCCCAGGTTTTGGACAAATTGGAATAGGAATGAGCGGATTAGATTTAATTCTTGCTTTGGAAAACAGAGATGTAGGTGGAATTAGTAAAGCAACTTTAGATATAATTATGGGTAGAGTAGGGTTTCTATATCCAGTTGGTACTGCTATCAGTGCAGGATACTTTACCTTGAATGCTATTGGTTGGAATAATAAGTTAAGTTCTGGTTATAACAACAATATTGTGTATATTTGTAATATGATAACACAACAAGAAGTAAAAGATAATTTCAAGCAACTTAGCTTAGCCAACCAAAACAACTTACTATTTGAATTGCTCTTGGAGCAAGAG
>JAJRPT010000224.1 GCA_024280675.1 Bacteroidota bacterium | reverse complement strand
CAGCATAAGTTTTATTGTCAAGACCCAGCCCATCACTTGGAACGCCAACAATGATGGCGGTCACATTATTTTCTTTAAATAATTTAATTATCTTAGTTGCCACATCATCTCCATTAACAAAGCCATGAAGTGGTCGAGAGGTTATATGCAGCTCATCAGAAACTGCAGTGCCAATCCTTTTCAGCCCAAAATCAACGGCTCCAATTCTTGTTCCTAAATACTTTTCCAAATCAATTCCTAAGATATGGTAGTTTGAAAATAATTTCTGTACCTTTGCCCTTGCTTGATTTTATGACCAGCTCTCCCCCGTGTTGTTCGGCAACATTTTGCATTATGATCGACCCAATCCCCGTCCCGCCTCCTTTGGAGCTAGAGTTTTCTGTGTCCTCACCCGTTGTAAAAAATGGATTAGTCATACTATTTCTGACAATATCATCCATCCCTGGACCATCATCAGAAATTGTAAAATAGACAAAGCGATTGTCACGTCTGACCTTCACAATTATATTTCCTTTATTTCCATTTATTGCTTTTATTGCATTTTCTACGGCATTTCTCATGGCAGAAATTAATTTAACCTTGTCACATTTGAGTGAAAAGTTTTCCACATCGGAAGCAATCATAATATTCTTATTGATTGATTGATCAAATTCTGAGATAAGATCACTGACAATTTCTCTGGAATGATAGCTAAGTTTTGCTATTTTACTCGAACGACCAACCGTTACAATATCTCTGACTCTTTGCAATAGGATATTGGTTTGGTGTATTATTTTTTTTCTTCTTGAATTATTTCTATTGTCTGTCTCTAGGTCGAGTTGCTCGGCATTGAGCCGTATGGTAGAAAGATTTGTCTGCATATCATGGGCAAGTTGTGCCCAATTTGACATTCGTTTTCGCTCGAGTTCTTCTGTTATATCGACTGCTGTGATGACAAATCCTTTGTAGAATCCCGCCTTAGTTATTATCGAATTTATTGTACAATAGAGTTCGACAACATTATTGTTAAACACTAATGAGATTTTCTGATTAAAATTATCTTTTAACTTTATTGATTTCCGAATAAGTTCTCTTAGCTCACCATATTCTTCGACCTTGAGGTAATTCTCAAAAAACTGACCAAGCGGGATGCTATCGGTCATCTTCAGATACTTCCGCCCCAGATTATTAATCGAGAGCAATCGTCCATTTTGATTAAAAGTAAGCACCATGCCACTCGAAGGCAAATCAAGAAGTGTTTTAAGAATTATATTTTTCTGTTGCAAACGATTATAAACATATAAAAATGAAAATATAAGGGCAATGTATAAAAAGACATAATAATAATTTGTAATAATATATCTTAGTAGCCAAAACTCATTATAATCAAAAGAAATTACAATAGAAGCAGTTTCGCTTTTAATAATCATCAGCCCATCAGAAATTTCGATTAGGTTCTCAACATTGGACATTTCATGTTTGCCCAAATAATTAAGCTCATCATCAAAAATTATTATTTTACTTTTACTGTAAATAATAATATTATTACCAATGTATTTCAGCCCAATAATTTCGCCATAATCTGTGGGAACTTCCTCTTCAAATGTTTTACCTTGGATTCTAGCCTCAAGCCTAGTGCTTTGGTAGAAGACTATATCTTTGCCATTTTCGCTTTTAGGGAAATCAAAAAGATTGTTATTCCGAACATGAATGTCAATGTCCAAAAATATTTTAGTTCCTGTGCTAAAGCTGGATATTTTAAAATTATCGCCAATATTACTAACAATGAAAATGAATTTACCCTTGGCGAATAAACTAGAATTCTGAGTGGGTGCAAGCATAAATTCGCTAATATTGTCTCCATCATACTCAATGAACTTCAGGCTAGATGTCTGGTTTTTCAGTAAATATAATTTATTCTTATAAGCAATAATATCATCAATAAATTCATCAAGCAGAGTAACCGTCCCATTTTCTACCATATAAACTTTACTGTTAAACAATACAGCAATCTTATTGTTTTCCAGATTAAGAAGCTCAGATGTAGAGACATTGATTCTAGCAAGAAGAACATTTGAATCAAGAATTATCGTATTTGAACTATTTTCACGTGTTAAACATAGCACATCACCTGCGAGCGTCAGCAGATTTAGTCTTGTTGAGATGAACTTTGCTTTGATAAATTGATGATTTTCTAGTGTAAATAATTTTGAAGAATTGGCTGGAAGCGAATCTTTCATCTCAACATTTACAGAAAAGTTAAGAGGGTTGCTTCTAATGATTGCTATTTTTTTAGACTTGTAGTCATAGAGAAAATCATCTGAGGTGATGCGACTAAGTTCATTAAAATCAAGGCGTTCGGGCTGGACAAATATTTGAGAATAGGAATTTAGCAGAAGGAAAACATTTACTAAGGATAGGCAAAATAATAATTTAATATATTTACTAATTTTCATATCCCTGTATTTTTTTAGCCAACATACAAACGCTCAGAACCACCACTCCCTCTTCCCTGCCGATAAATCCACTTTTTTCGTTAGTAGTTGCCTTAATGTTTACTCTTTCTGAATTGATCTCGCAAATTCTCGCAAGCGACTCTTTGAGCTTTTGTTTATGGGGCGAAATCTTTGGCTTTTCAAGAATTATTGTAATGTCAATATTCTCAATATTGAATCCTTTTTCCGAAATCATGCCAAGACATATTTTTGTCAATTTTGCAGAATCCACCCCCTTATACTCTGGGTTAGTATCGGGAAAATGCTCACCAATATCACCCAGCCCTGCCCCACCAAGCAGAGCGTCAATCAGCGAATGAAGCAAGACATCGCCGTCGCTATGGGCCACCGTCCCCAGATTCGATTCAATCTCAACACCAGCTAGGATAAAACTCTCGCCCTTGGAAAGTCGGTGCATATCATAGCCAATACCCACCCTGTACACTTTCTAATTCCCGATGATGAATGGAGGACTGTTCTTGGAATTTCCTAGCAATATAATTTTAGCGTTTGGCGAATTGACAAGCTCTTTTTGTACTTTTATCTGCTCAAACCTAAGCAGTTTCTCAGAAAGCCCAGAGTTGATAATCTTCTGAGCGTCGGCAATACCACGCGCTTCAACTCTTTTTCTTTCGGCTTCTTGTGTTTCTTTTGCCAGAACAAATTCCATACGTTGGGCTTCCTGATCGGCCGTAATTTTCCTTTCGATAGACTCTTTGACTGAGTTTGGCAGGTTGATTTTTCTGATTAAGAGTTGTTCAAGATTAAAACCACGCTCGGCAAAATCAGACTCGATAGCATTACGTAGGCGGGTTTCAAATTCTTCTCTTTTTGCCGCATAAAGCTCAATCGCTTCATAAGAGGCAGCATTATCTCTTATCTTAGAACGGATAATTGGGCGAATAATCACGGCTTCAAAATCAACACCAATAGTTCTCAGTATGTCTGGTGCTTGGGTTGGCAGAAGCCTGTAAAGAGCTGTCAGGTCGATAATAACCTGAAGGCCATCTTTGGTTAGAACCGGAATTGCATCATCGCCACGAACTTGCCCTTCTCCACGAATTGAAGTCATTGTGTAATTTTGGGTTTTTATATCAACCTCAATAACATCGACTAGTGGATTTACGATGTTCAACCCTTCATAAATCACTTCATCTTGAACCTCTCCAAAGAGTTTGATAACTCCCACTTCACCCGTATCAATAGTTTTTATGGCTTTTGTCAGTCCGCCAGAAATAATCAATATAATCCCAACCGTTGTCAAGAGCACCTTGAAATTACCTAGTGGCAATGCCTCACGCTTAGTTGTTATCCCCAAAAATAAGGCTATTACACCTATTAGAATTAATCCCATATCTAAAATCCTTTAATAATAATAATTTTTCTTCTAAAATAATATCTAATCATTTGTGTAGTCAATCTTCAAATCTGAGAAATCAGTAAACTCATTGGTAATATCAGGTCTTAATTCTAAGTCAGTTATATGCAGTAGGTTAAGGCTTATTAATTCTTGAGTGTACTCACTTTTGTGCTTGTAAATTCTTGGATGAGAGTTGGGTGGAATGCCAAGTTCTAGGTCAGGATTCAAGACAGTGGAGCCATTAACCTCAAGCCCTTCATCCCCAAATTCCATTATATCTATCCCAGAACTATCAGTGAGTACAAAGTTACTACAAAAAATTGAATATCTGCTAACCAATCTCCCCCAGTGCATAACATATTGCAAATAGGAATCAATGCCAGGGTAGCCATGAAAAGCTGGTTCGGAATTTTTATCGTGATGGATTAATATTTCTTTATCTTTTGTTAGTTTCGGCCGGGACATTTTCCTGTGGAAATCAAGATTAATCCCATCGACTCGTATAAATTTACTTAATCCAAGCTGGAATCGTGTCACAAATTCTTTAAAGTGGCTCTCCCCCCTTTGGACAAAAGTATCATAGTTTGATTGAGTGGAGAACACATTTTCCATTCTTTTTGTCAAATCATCATTGCTTTCATTCTCTTTCAGCTTCAACTTACTAAACAAGCCATTAACCCACACAATGATTGGATATTCCCCAACCCCATGTTTTCTGTTAATTTCAATAGATATGATATATTTCATCATCACATCGCCATGTTCGAGCGAAAGAGTAATCTTGTTAAATCGCTCAGATTCCACATGTTCGATATTGGCTTCAATGTCTTCCATTGCTTCGCTCAAATCGTGTTCTGTAGAGCTTTTGTCGTAGAAGTACTCAAAATCATTGATTGAAACCTGAATCACATTATCGACACCAAGTCTCATCAGCCCCATCTGAATTTGATTTAGTATTGAGATGGCTGTAAATGTTTCTTGCTCAATTTTTTCGGATTTACTACCAAAAAGAAAAGCATCCATGATTTTATTAAAAATAGAATCAGAGTCCATTTTTTTAATAATTGTAATTTGAGATGGGTCGATTTCAATACGTGCTGAGAAATACATTTTTGTATCTGATAAAAATAATTTATAAATTAGTTCATAATGAGACCGATAATATACAGAAAAAATTATAATATTTTTTATTAATGGCAAATAAAATGAAAGCAGTAGTTCAAAGGGTAGAAAAAGCAAGTGTTAGTGTTCAAAATAAAATCCTCAATCTCAGAATATTCCCAGATGAAAATAAGATGATGAGCCTCAGTTTGCTCGACAAGAATTTTATTAGGTATAGTGCAACATTATAACCCCAATAATTCACAAATAAACAAACATAACTGGGATAAATTGCTTATATTACAATAAGTTACAAAGTAAATCAGCAACAAACATCACCCCAGTTATGAGCCATCAAACTAATCTATTTTATCGCAAAAAACAAGCAGTAAATTTTAATTTTTCTGCAGAAAGCATTAGCTCAGATGGCGGAATATTTCTTCTCGAAAAGATTGAAAGGAAATTTAATATTGTCAAAAACTTCGCTTCAAATTTACCCTATACTCGTAATCAATCCTGCACCAAATATAATGTAGTGCAACTCCTTAAGCATCTAAATAATTAGATGAAGTTCAGTGTGTTCAAAAGGACATACTTATTAATCATATTATCAACTAAATTAAAGAAAGAAAATGAAAT
>JAJRPT010000223.1 GCA_024280675.1 Bacteroidota bacterium | reverse complement strand
GTTAATCCACCTTATGGCTCTGACAAGGAGCGTAAAACGACAATAAAAAATTGGTTAGTCAAGTGTGCAATTTCACACAATAAATATGGTTCTGAAATTTTAGCTTTGGTTCCGGTGGCAACAAACACGGGGCATTGGAAGCAAAGTGTTTTTGGTCAAGCAACAGCAATTTGTTTTCTGTACGACACAAGGTTAAAATTCCTTGAAAATGGTTTAGATATTGGCAAAGGTGCCCCCATGTCTTGTGCCTTAATCTATTGGGGTAATAAGTATCAAGAATTTTATGATGACTTTATTGAATTTGGTGCTGTTGTGGACATTTCAAATTTAAGAGGTGAAGAAATTGGGGCAAAAAGAAAAGATTTAGCATTAGAATTTTAGTTGAAAAAATACAAATATTGGAGAAACAAAAATGGCATTTGATATAAACATGATTAAATCTGCATACTCAAAATATGCAGAAAAAGTAAAGGCCGCTCGCGAGAAAACTGGACGCACTTTGACCTTGTCTGAGAAAATACTTTATGCTCATTTGCATAAGGATCAGAACTTGCAAGACTTTACCCGTGGTGAGGATTATGTAAATTTCCAACCAGACCGTGTGGCAATGCAAGATGCAACCGCCCAGATGGCACTTCTTCAGTTCATGCAGGCTGGGAAGAAAAAAGTTGCCGTGCCTTCCACCGTACACGCCGACCACCTAATCCAAGCACGAGTCGGTGCTTCAAAAGACCTTCGGGAAGCGGTGAACAAAAACAACGAAGTTTACAGCTTCCTCTCATCTGTATCCAACAAATACGGCATAGGTTTTTGGAAACCAGGTGCTGGGATAATCCATCAGGTTGTGCTGGAGAATTACGCATTCCCGGGCGGCATGATGATAGGAACTGACTCACACACAGTCAATGCTGGTGGTCTTGGAATGGTGGCAGTTGGAGTTGGAGGAGCCGATGCCGTCGATGTAATGGCCGGCATGGCATGGGAACTCAAATGGCCAAAGCTTATTGGAATAAAATTAACTGGGAAATTAAACGGTTGGACTGCTCCAAAAGATGTGATTTTGAAAGTTGCTGGAATTTTAACTGTAAAGGGTGGCACTGGTGCCATTGTGGAATATTTCGGAGAAGGTGCCAAAAGTTTATCATGTACTGGAAAGGGTACAATCTGCAACATGGGTGCAGAAATTGGAGCAACCACTTCCACATTCGGATACGATGATTCGATGGAGCGATATTTGAGGGCGACTGGTAGAAGTGAAGTAGCTGATGCTGCAAATGAAATACGAGAACATCTCAATGCCGATGAAGAAGTTTACGCAAGTCCAGAAAAATATTTCGACCAGGTAATTGAAATTAATTTAAACACGCTCGAACCACACATCAATGGCCCATTCACCCCAGACAGAGCGACACCCGTTTCCCAGATGAGGGCTGAGGTCGAAAAAAATGGCTGGCCAACCGATGTCAAATGGGGACTTATCGGCTCGTGTACCAATTCATCCTACGAAGATCTTTCCCGTGCTGCCTCCATTGCCGGTCAAGCACTTGAAAAAGGGCTCAAAACCAAAGCCTCATTTGGAATAAATCCAGGTAGTGAACAAGTCTTTTATACGGCAAATCGGGACGGCTTAATTAAAACATTTGAAGATCTGAATGCGAAGATTTTCACAAATGCTTGCGGACCTTGCATCGGGCAATGGGACCGGCCCAGAGCCGATAAAGGCGAGGTCAATACAATCGTACATTCATTTAATAGAAATTTCAAAAAGCGAGCCGATGGCAATCCAAACACGAATGCTTTTGTCGCAAGTCCAGAGATGGTGGCAGCGATTGCAATTTCGGGTGATTTGGGATTTAACCCACTCACCGACACATTGGCTGGCAAAGATGGCAAGCAAGTCAAGCTCGATCCACCAACGGGAGATGAGTTGCCCAAGAATGGTTTTGCAGTCGAAGATGCGGGTTATCAAGCCCCTGTAGAAGATGGATCTGGGATTGATGTTATGGTCAAAGATGGCTCTGAGCGTTTGCAACTCCTGACTCCATTTGAGCCATGGGATGGGCAGAACATTACCGGAATGAGATTGCTGATAAAAGCAAAAGGCAAATGCACAACCGATCACATTTCAATGGCTGGGCCATGGCTTCGTTTCCGTGGACATCTCGACAATATTTCAAACAATACACTCACTGGTGCCGAGAATTTCTTTGGTGGTGGGATTGATGCAATAAAGAATCAATTAACTGGCGAGCTTGGATCAGTCCCATCTGTTGCCCGGGCCTACAAAGCTGCTGGCGTGCCGACCATTGTGGTTGGAGACGAGAATTATGGCGAGGGCTCAAGCCGTGAACATGCGGCGATGCAGCCACGTCATTTGGGAGTTCGTGTGGTGCTGGTTCGTTCATTTGCCCGCATCCACGAGACAAATCTCAAAAAGCAAGGCATGATAGGAATCACATTTGCAAACCCATCAGATTACGATTTAATTGGAGAAGCGGACACTTTTGATTTTGTGGATTTAAATGAGTTTGCACCGAACAAACAACTGACACTAAAATTAAATCATGCTGGCGGAACCTCAGACACAATCAAATGCAATCACACTTACAATGCCCAGCAGATAGACTGGTTCTGGGCTGGTTCGGCACTCAATTTAATTAAGTCGAATGCGGGAGTTTAAATTTATGAATTAAGGGGCATAACGTGGATTGTGTACCTTTTTCTGTATATTTGTATGAATATAAAATTAGATTAGGAGAACATTAATGAATTCACTAACAATAATTATTGTAGTATTATTGCTTCCAGGTGCAATAGGTTCTATAATATTTGAAAAAATCACTGTATCTAAAAAGTGGAATTCTTTTAAGTTTATATTGAATTCAGTTCTGATTAGTTTACTTTCATATTTAGCTTTACAAGGTATATTTAATTTATTGAGTAATTGGTGCATTGAAGCTAGAGAGCTTAGAATATGGAATGTAATAAACATGGAATCCATCCCTTACCAAGAAGTATTTTATGCAACAATCATTGGAATATTTTTTGGCTTTATAATAAGTTTAATTGATAACCGTTTGTATTTATACAGGTTTGCAAAGTTGATCAGATTCTCAGATTTGACGAGCGATGAAAATATATTTTCATTTTTCTTGAAAGATAATATAAAATTTATACACTTCAGAGATTTAGAAAACGATTTAGTCTATAGCGGAAGGTTGCAATTTTATAAAGAAACAGATGAATTTAAGGAGCTTGTTTTAGAAGATGTAAGCGTTTATAGAAATACAAGTGAAGGCGAATTGTACAAGTTAGACAAAATTTATATAAGCAGACCTAAAGATAATATTATTTTTGAAGTACCAATAATTAACGAGAATGAAAATGGGTAATTATACAAGAAAACCTTTGAATGAAGGTTATCAGAAGACTTATAACTCTAGCGATAGAGACCGTGCACCAGCTCCTCATCCCCAAACTCCGAGAGATGGATTAGCTACTAGAGATAGACAAGCTAGAGAAAGCGTGCCTAGTTCTGGACAAGAAAGTAAACAAAGGTAGTTTTATCTAGTTTAAGCTTTTGTCCCCGCATCCACGAGACAAATCTCAAAAAGCAAGGCATGATAGGAATCACATTTGCAAACCCATCAGATTACGATTTAATTGGAGAAGCGGACACTTTTGATTTTGTGAATTTAAATGAGTTTGCACCGAACAAACAAACAATACTCAGTTGCTGAGCTTGAGTTTTGCATATTTGAGCATCAGCATTTTCCTTCCGACAGAGTCGAAGCGGACCACTGCTTGTCGTCGAGTGCCCTCACCTTTGAGTCCCGAGATTTTCCCTTTGCCAAATTGTGGATGTGAGACCTTATCGCCTACCCTCAGTTCTGAACTGCTTGGCGGTATTTGAGAATAGGAATAGTTGTCATCATTTGTTTGGTCAAATTCATTGGGCTCTGACGAAGAGCTTTTTGATGGTGCACCCGAGAATCTATTCTTGAGTGAAGTACCAGCACTTGTTCTGGCTGTCAAATAGGACGGCAAGCCTCCTTCGCCTCCTTCGCCGCTTGCTCTACTTGGAGGAGTGGCACTTGTTTTTTCTGGATACATCAAGTATTCTGACTTTATTTCTTTTAGAAACATCGAAGGCATTTGGTATTGAAGTTCACCAAAACGCAGGCGACGCTTGGCAAATGTCAGCGTCAGTTTCTCCATCGCCCGGGTGATGCCAACGTAGAGCAATCTACGTTCTTCCTCTTCTTCTTCCTTGTCATACTCAGATTTGGAGAGTGGAAAAAGCCCTTGTTCCAGTCCACAAATAAACACATTGGGAAATTCCAATCCTTTTGCCGAGTGCAAAGTCATCAGCGTCACCACATCTTTGCTCAAATCTTTTTCATCATAATCGGTGGCAAGTGCTGTTTGCTCAAGATAAGAAGAAAGCCCAAGTTCTGGAAAATTCTGCATAAAAAGACTTAGATCTGAGAGCAGTTGTTTAATATTTTCTGCTCTATCGGTCGCATCTTCGGTGCCAATATCTTCATACATATTAATTATACCACACTCGTCAATATAATCTTTTACAAGATAGAACTCATTTTCATTTTCTATTTTTTCTTTATATTCAGAGATTAAGTTTGCAAATTTAATAGCAGACTTAACGGCTCTTTTTTGCAAATTATTGTTTTCATCAGATCTGTTGAATGAATCAAAGAGCGATGTGCCATTTGCCCGTCCAAAATTTTGAATATGTTCAAGAGACGTTTTCCCCAGCCCTCTTGGTGGTTCATTCACAATTCTAAGAAGCGATTGCCCGTCACTTGAATTGACCAATAGTCGCAAATAAGCGAGCGAGTCTTTGATTTCCTTTCGTTTAAAAAATGAAATTCCACCAACGACAACATAGGGCAAATTTGCCAGTCTCATTGCATTTTCAAGTGCAAGCGATTGAGCGTTGGTTCGGTAGAGGATTGCGAAATCATTTAACGAGTTTGCTTTCTTTAATTGAATCCTCAAAAGGCTCACAATTTTTGCAGCTTCGGCTCTATCGTCTGGGCATTCAAAGACGCCAATCCTTTCTCCTTTGGGATTGTCGGTCCAGAGTGTTTTTTCTAATTGATTTTTATTATATTTTATAAGCGAGTCGGCGGCACCCAATATATTTTTAGTTGAGCGGTAATTTTGTTCAAGTTTAACAACTTTTGCAGTTGGATAATTTTTCCCAAAGTCTAGGATATTGCCCACATCTGCACCTCTCCAGCGGTAAATTGATTGAGCGTCATCGCCCACCACACAGATATTTCTGTGAGCCTTTGCTAGTTCTTTTAAAATTATATATTGAACTCTGTTTGTGTCTTGATACTCGTCCACCAAAATATATTTGAACTGATTTTGATAAGTTGAGAGAATATCACCAGGCAGAGCCAACAATTTCACTGTATTGGTGAGCAGGTCATCAAAATCCATTGAGTTATTTGCTTTTATATCACGAGAATATTCGTGATAAACCTTTGCCGCCTGGCGGTCGAATGGGCGATTGTCTTTCAGTGCAAATTCCTCTGGGGAGACCATCAGAGATTTTAGATTTGAGATTCTCGATCTAATTGCTTGTGGAGAATATTGCTGAGAGTTTATTTCAAGACGAGTCATAATGCGACGGATGGCCGAGAGTTGGTCGTCGGCATCCCAGATAGAAAAATACTGACTATAGCCAAGGTGAGCAGCTTCACGTCTTAGTATTCTTGCAAAAACCGAATGAAAGGTGCCAGCCCAAATTCTTTCGGCCTGATTTTGGCTAACTATTTTGGAAATTCTTTCCCTCAGCTCACGTGCCGATTTATTTGTAAAGGTCAGTGCCAAAATATTCCAAGGCGGGACTCCCTGTTCAATTAAATTTGCAATACGGCTGGTCAGCACCCTGGTCTTGCCCGACCCCGCCCCAGCAATAATTAGCAACGGCCCATTAATATGATTAACTGCGTCACTTTGACATTGGTTTAGACTTCCTTGCCAAGATTTTACGCCAATCTCACTTTCAAATTTTAGATTCATTTTCTCTTTTAATATTATTTCTTTTGTGAACGAAGTGGATTAGAATTGTGCACTTTCAACCAGACTCAGTATTTTACTTTTCCTTTCAATCAGAAAGTCAATACTTTCTTTGCTTATCTCAAGAATTTCCACAGCCTTAGATTTACTAATCTCATTTATACTTACTTTTTCTGGAGAATACATCCAAGTAGAGAACTGATGTCCGAGGTAAACGACGGCACATTCTCTTTGGTATTCAACCACATTTTGATAATTCAGATAATTTATAACGGAGCTTTTCACAATTTTTGGTAGCTCCCATTTCTCCATCACAAATTTCTTAAATGGCGGATGAAACTCCTCCATCAATTCCAGCACATATTTTTCATCTAGGTGGTTATTTACTCTTAGATTAATTTCTGCAATACTTTGCAAAACCAGTGGCATACCGACCGAGTGAAAAAGAGCAATAACATAGATCATCTCTGCATTGATGCCCACCATCTTAGCAATATCTTTGGAATATATCGAAGTGGAGAGCGATGCGTCCCATAATTGTTTAATCAATTTCTTGAAATCAGAGACAATAAACACATCCGATCTCATCGAGACCGAGAGCGTAATTTCAGCCAGCAGTTTGCTCCCCAACCTAGCCGAGGCTTGTTGCAGCGAGACAATTTCTGTGGCACCGCCGTAAGCCACAGAGTTTGCAACCTTGAGTACGTGTCCAGCGATCAGCTGATCTTTGTAGAGCAATCTACTAAGCTCTTCAAAATCAACATTCTTTGAATAGGTAAGAGCAATCACTTTGCCTGCAACTTCTGGTAGAACGGGCATATTCACTTTCTTTGATTTAACCTTCTTATTTATTTCTTCTCTGTAGATTTTAAGTATTTCAGGCACTATTCACTTCCATTTACTAATTTCATGGCTCTTGATAATATTTTTTTCATAATTTACATAAATATTTTTTTGAATATAGTGTATTCTTTGCTCAAATGTATGACAAGTCCAAAAATTATTATAGTCAAATAATCAAATCTGAGATTGAAGAATTATCCAGCGACATCTCCGAACTTGAGCAGATTACAAAGCCAATTCCCCTAGATTCAGCTTATGGGCGAATTTCACGAATGGACGCTATTAATCAAAAAAGCAGGAACGAAGCACTTCTCTCCGACGCAAGAGTGAGGATGCAAAACCTAAAAAGAGTACTCGTCAATATCGAAGGTGGCGAGTATGGAGTTTGTTCAGTCTGTGGAAATGAAATTAGCAAGGAGCGATTAGAGTTTGTACCTGAGACCGACAGGTGCAATCTCCACACCAATCAATAACTTGCTTCCCACTCATCTCAAAAGCTCATACTTTCAATTTGTTCAAGTATCAGTTGTTTTTTCTCAAGCAGAGTATCCATATCCTTAGGTGACAGACCCAAGAAAGCAAGCACTGGGTCATTTATTAGTTTTGTTGCATGAAAAGATCTTTCATCGTGCAACCAGATTGACAAATTATTTGCAAGGTATGTTATTGCACATTCTTCTTTAAACAGCTTGACGGTCTTGTATTTGCTATAATTAAGAGTTGCCATTTCTATAACTGGCGGAAGGTTCCATTTCTTAATTATTATTTTAGTGAACACTGGATTAAATTCGGCAATCAATCTTTTGCTAATATCATCATCGCCGGCAATATTTTTCCGGGAGGAGAACTCAGAAACAAGTTGCAAGACCATAGGCATTCCCACCGAGTGCAACAATCCCGCTGCAAAGCTAGGGCCTGAGTTATTATTGCTTAGACCAGCAATCACATTAGCGTACAAAGAGCTGGCGAGCGAATGGTTCCAGAGTTCTTTTATCAATTTCTCATAACCATTAACAATGAACAAATCCGATTTTAGCGAGACTGAGAGTATAGTTTTTGCCAAGAGTTTTGCACCAAGCCTTGTCGAGGCATCCCTCAGCGTTGTGACGGGGGATGTGCCCGAATAAGCGGGTGAGTTGGCAATCTTCAGCACATGCCCTGCCAACACTTGATCCTTAAGAATGAGCGAACTCAGTTCATTAAAATTTATTTCAGATTTATCAGTTAGCTTAATTACTTCCCCAGCTACTTTTGGAAGAATTGGCAACCTAACATTCCCGCTTTGAATTCTTTGCTTAATTAATTCCCTATACTGGTCTATTTGCTGGGTGATATTGCTTGTCATTTGGTCCTACTTTCTTCTTTAGGAGATATTACAAATATTTAAATTTAATTACCCGAAAAAACTAATCATGCAAATAAACTAAGCAAAATAGTTTTAAAAACAAAAAAAAGAATTTATAGCAGCGAATCTAATTCTGAGACGCTATCTATCAAAACAGTTCTAGCCTTGGAGCCCTCGAATGGTCCAACAACTCCAGCATCTTCGAGCTCATCCATCATCCTTCCAGCTCTTGCGTACCCAACTTTCAATCTTCTCTGAATCATCGAGACCGAACCTTGTTGTGTAGAAATCACAAGTTCTGCTGCATCTCTGAAGAGCGGATCACGATCTTCTGAAGCTATCAAGGGGCCACCTCCATCCTCTTGGTCGTGAATCGAAGGCAAATAATATGGCTCTGAATATCCTTTTTGCCTACCAATATAGTCGCAAATGGCTTCGACCTCGTCGGTGGATATGAAAGCATTTTGAATACGTTCGGGCTTTGGTTTTCCTGGGGGAAAGAAAAGCATATCGCCATTCCCCAGAAGTTTCTCTGCACCCTGCATATCAAGAATAGTCCGGGAGTCAATCTTTGAGGCAACCTGAAAAGCAATTCTAGCTGGAAAATTCGCTTTTATAATTCCTGTAATCACATCGACAGAGGGGCGTTGAGTTGCCAGAGCAATGTGTATTCCTACAGCTCTTGCCATTTGAGCAAGACGTACAATCGGCTCCTCAATTTCTTTCCCAGCGGTAAGCATAAGGTCTGCAAACTCATCTACGATGACAACAATGTATGGAATTTTCCTATGCTCAATATCTTTTGATTTCTCATATTTCCCTTCTTCGACCTTCTTATTATAATCGGCAATATTCCTCTGACCGGCGGCGGCTAGTATGTCATAACGGTTTTCCATCTCAATGACAGTCGATTTCAAAATGGCAACAGCTTCGATTGGATCGGTAACGATTTTTGAACGAATATCAGGGCTAACCGCAAGGAAGTGCTTTTTCAATGCTCCATATTGTTGAAGCTCAACTTTTTTTGGGTCGATGATGACAAATTTAAGTTCTTCTGGTTTTTTGCCATAGAGTAGCGAGCAGATAATAGTATTCACCCCCACCGATTTCCCAGATCCAGTAGCCCCAGCAATTAATAGGTGTGGCATCTTTGCAAGATCGGCAACGGCAACCTCACCAGAGATAGTCTTCCCAAGGGCAATCGGCAAATTCATTTTCATTCCCGCTTCTTGGAAAGCTCTGGAGCGAATAATCGACGAGAAGTTCACCATCGACGGGTTTGCATTTGGGATTTCAACCCCAACTGCACCTTTGCCTGGGATTGGAGCGATTATGCGAATCCCCCGTGCTTTGAGTGCCATAGCAAGGTCATCGGAGAGCGATTCTATGCGTGATATTTTAATTCCTGCAGCTGGAGTAAAAGCGTACTGTGTCACCACCGGACCGGGAGTCACCTGCAGATTTTCAATAAATATTTTAAATGTCTCTAATTTTTCTTGCAGTATCCTTCCATTATTCTTGAGCTCTTCGTCTGCCACTTCATTTACTTTTATTGGTTCGGATATGAGCTTAAAATGTGGTGGAGAGTAGTATATATGTTCGTCATGGATTAGTGTGGAGAGTGGAGTGGTGAGTTCCTCTGTTTGGGTTTCATCTTCGACATCGAGTACAAGAACTGCCTCTTCTTTGCCATTATCATGGCCATCGTCATGGCCACCATCACCTGCACTATCACTTTGAATAATACTTTCATCATTCTCATTTTTGTCAATACTATCAGATTCTTTACCATCTAAATTATTTCTTTCTCCTTCAATTTCTGTATTGCCATAAGTTTGCTCAAAGCTAGAGCTCAGCGTTTGGTCATCAGTTGTTCTTATGCTAATCGAGCGTAACTTATTAGTTCTTTCGCCGGCTATTTCACCAATTTCGTCTTCATTTTTTTTTATTTTTTTTATTTCAATTTGAGCTACTTTGTAATCTTTTTTATCTTTGACATTGTTTTGATTTTCTTCTTCAATTCCCTTTTCATCACCTCCTCCTTCTTTTCCACTGGAATCGTTTTTTATATCTTTTTCCAGGAATTTTAGCTTGCTGATTTTTTCTTTTATTTTCGAGAAGAAGTTCCCTACACGCTCGCTTGATTTGTCTGTTTCCGAATAAAATCTTGCAAACACTTTGTCTAATTTTAAATTTGTACCAAAAATAGTAAGAGCTATTATTGCTGAGATAAACAAGAAAACCGATCCCACAGCGCCGACGAGATTTTGAGTAGAGTAGGAGACGAACATTCCCAAATTACCAGGAAATTCCTTCGGCAATCCAGAGCCAATCTCAAGCAATCTTAGACTCCCAAACAATGCGGAAAAGAGTAGGGTATAGGCAAGGAACAGTGCAAATCTTTTTGCGGTCAGTTTCGATATTTTCATATCTAGGAACAAATCACGGCTGGCAAGAAATATCAAAAACGGTAGTACCAGAGCCATTATCCCAAGGCTAGAGTTGTAGAGATGGAATCCAAAGACGGCGCCCAGCAAGCCCAGCCAATTTTGCGTAATTCCGGCCTTGAATCTTATTTCGGTATCGGGCGAGAAGAGTTCCACAATTTCTGCAAAGCTACTCCTGGCGACCGATTCATCGGCACGAGAATAAGAAAGGAGTGCCAGAAGAAGTGCTGCGGCAAAGAATAATAAAAGTATGGCCGAAGCTCTTAAATACTTTTGATTATTAATATTTTCTTTCTCATTTATTGTGGCATTCTTCTTTGACTTCCCTTTTTCATTTTTTTTCTCGGAGTCAAATATTTTTTTTCGTTTGAGAACTACCTTCCCCTCATCTTTATTTTTTTTTGACTTAGCCACAAGACATTTTCTCCCCCCAGAGATTTCTATTTTTTCTTAAACGATTGATTCACACTAAAGATAATAAATTAAGATATTAATTCCCTTTGTGCAACTTTATCTAAACAAAAATAACTATAATTTAATAATTTATCATAATTTTGCTAGAGTGTTGAATAATTTTATTAGATTGATTGAGAATTGCTCAATCAATCTAATAACAAGATTTAGAAAACAGGAAAAAATGAAAGAAATAATCATCATAGCCGGGCCTTGTCTGGCAGAGTCAAGAGAGCAGATATTTGAAGTTGCTAGGCAAATGAGCAGAATTTGCTCACAAAGAAAAATAAAATATTATTTCAAGGCCTCCTTTAAAAAAGCCAACCGAACCTCCCTAGACTCCTTCACAGGGATTGGAGACCAGAAAGCCCTTGGTTTTATGGCAGAGGCAAAAGAAGAGTTCGGGGTCGATCTTCTCACCGACGTTCATTCGGAGCGTGACGTGGAGCTAGCCTCAAGATACGTTCAAGCATTGCAAATCCCCGCATTTCTAGCACGCCAGAGCGATTTGCTTTTGGCTGCGGGAGAGACTGGCTTGCATGTCAATATCAAAAAAGCCCAATTTATGTCACCCTATGACATGTCACATGCTTGCGGGAAAGTATTTTCGACTGGAAACGAGAACATCTGGCAAACCGAGCGTGGGACCAGCTTTGGCTATAATAATTTAGTTGTAGATTTTCGTTCACTCGAGATTATGAAGAGAAATCCCTATCCAGTCATCTTCGATGCCACTCACTCTCTACAACTCCCATCACTTGGAGCAGAATCGGGAGGTCTCAGAGAATTT
>JAJRPT010000222.1 GCA_024280675.1 Bacteroidota bacterium | reverse complement strand
GTGAAGAAATTATATTTTCTGATTTTTGTATTTACTATTTCATCTTGCACAAGTGTCTATTTTACAAGTCCTTACCCATTTGATTTGAAGCAAAATCATATTGCTGATTTTAAGGATAAGATTGGCACTTATTCAAATGATGAGATGAGCATTGGCTTTAATGATTCGGTCTTGAAAACGACTCTACCTGGCCCGTTCAGTTTTAAAATGAACATGAGTATGTCACTTTCGGCAAAAGATACAAACCATTTGTTTTTCCGAGCGTCCGAAAATAGCGGATATTATAACAGGAAAATGCCACTCGGCCTAGACATTGGACTGAGCGATATTTTGGGTGCCAAAGGATTAGATTCGACTGAAATACACGAAAGAGGAAAAGAGATGAAAGAGCAAATCACGGGTGAGGCTTGGCTTTTTGCATATTTTGAATTTTCTGGTGATACGCTCAGGCTTTGGAAATTTGATGATGATTATCAGGATGAGTATGATGAAATTATTGACAAATGTGAGAATAAAGTTGTGACAAAAGAAGGGATTTTCATTGAAACTATAGACGAAGTGGTGCTCAATCCGAGCGAAAGAGAAATGAAAGCAGTTATCAAAGAATTAAAGAAACTTGTGCCTGAGATTCTGATTAAAAAATAATCATATCCACAATTTGTTGCATGAACTTGATTAACAACTATGGTTAAGGGAATTTTCTATAGATGTCTTTTCTATGTAAAAATCTTAACACTATAATCTCGTCTTTGGCGAGTCTAAGCCCTAGCCTGTAATCACCAATTCTTATTCTATAAAACTTATTTTGACTTGAGATTTTCTTAAACTTAATATTATTTAAATTCTCTGAATATTTCCTCTTCTGGGATATATTCGCCTGTTTCTCCGTCTTTGAGTGCTTGTGTCAAATAAAAGTCTTCAATCTCAGATGATGGGACAATGTTTGAAGATATTCCCATTTTATTGGCAATTGAAATTAGTTTTGAAAGGTCTTCTTTTGATTCACTATTGAATACAGCTGTTTCCATTATTTTCTTTACTCTTTTGTTCACTAACTAATCCAATTTACAATATTTTTATAAATAAGTTTCTATTTTATAAAATATTTTGCCAAGCCGAGTTACAAGTTTAAAGAATTTAAATGTCGCAATGCGGTTCATTTGGCAATAATCACAAATTCGGTGCGACGGTTCTTGGCTTGACCGTCTTCTGTTTCGTTGGTGGCGATTGGGCGGCTCATTCCAAGTCCTCGGAAACGTAGACGATATGCTGCAATGCCACGTTCGACAAGAGCATTTTGGACAGCTTCAGCGCGACGTTCGGAAAGTTCTTGATTGTACTCAATCGTCCCGAGATTGTCGGTGTGACCTTGGATCTCAAGGCGAAGTTTGGGGATTGTCATCATGGCGTCCGTGATTTCGTCGAGTATGTAAAATGACTTAGGCAAAACACGAGATGAATCAAATTCAAATAAAATCGGACGCTTGAAAGTCTCAGACAAATCAGACCACGGAGTCAAATCAGATGTGTTGTAGCGAGAAGATGCCACCTTGGCAGAATCCATTCCGGGGATGCTCAATGTGGAAAGGGCTGTGTGCCATCCCCAGTATTTTGGTGGGGTGTAGGTGATGAGATAATAATTTCTGAGCGAATTATAAATATCACGGAAAATATCGACAAGCTCTTCTTTTGTCTGGGCTTTATAATATCTGCCACCTGTGTATTCTGCCATATACCTGAGATTATCATCTTGTGAGTAGCCCATTGCAATGGTAAAAATATTCACATTAAGTTCTTTTGCGAGTGGAATTATTTCATTAATTCTGGTTTGGGAATAATTGTCGTCGCCGTCGGTGAAGAGGACTAAAATGCGTGGTTTAGTCGTGTCTGTACCCTCGAATTGTTTCAGACTATTCCAACAAGCATCGTAGATGGCAGAGAATAAACCATAATTATCAGTCTTTTTTGCGCGATATAAACTAATTATTCGCTCGCCGTCTTTGTCCATTTCAACTTTTTTGTCGAATTTCTGATTGAAAGAATTTATTCCAATTTTGTCCTCAGGGAGTTTTAAACTCACAAAAATCTCTGTCGCCTCGAATATTACATCAATAATTTGTGAGACCGAGCCAGAATAATCGAGTGTGAGTTGGATATTGAATGCAATCGAATCGCCTGCACCATATTCTCGGACTGTGAACCTTGGAACATTTTCATTCCGGATCCTATAGCTTTCGCCCAATGTTTCGTCTAGTCTTGTGAAATAATTGATGGAGTCATTTGTTTTGTAGGGAAATGCCATCTGGTTAATAAAATTGCCAGAAGAGTCGTAGGGACGGCTGTAGAACTGGATTTGGTCGGGATATTTTGAATAATCAAGACGAAAAATATCGTAGAGAACTTGCTTTGGGTTTATGGAATCGACAGACTTTGTGCCGGTGATATAGACATTGTTATAGGAAGAATCGGTGCCAGAGATTGAGTATGAATCCTTCATAAAGTCATAACCCGAATGCGGGCGAGAACTAGAACAGGAAAGCACCAGAAATAATATAAGAGACAGGAATAGGCTTTTGAGAATTTTCATTGAATATTGTTAATCTTTGATTTGTCCTGATATAAATACGTTTCCGTTTGCCAAGATGTTACTAAGTTAGTAAATAAAACTACAATTTCACACCCATCACCATTCCGTCACCCATTGTTGCAAGGCAAGAGAAATATTGTTTATTTGATTTGAGGGCTTTGTTAAATTTCCTGATTGCTTGGACATTTTCTTTTTCTTCTTTTGGTTCTTCGGAGGCGATGAATCCAAAAGCCAAGGCATTGTCAGCACATAGAATGCCACCTTTTCTGAGCAGTGGAGTACATTTCTCCAAATAAAACTCATACCAATGCTTATCGGCATCAATGAAGACAAAGTCTAGCTCAAAGTCTGGCTTCCAGTCGGCTAGGAAATCGTGTGCATCTTCGTTAATCACCTCAATTTTATGTTCTAGCCCAGCTTCTGCGATTTTCTTTTTCATAAACTTAGCATTACGTTTGTCTAGCTCAAGCGAATATATTTTACCGCTGGCGGGCAAGGCGCGCGCCATTATAATTGCCGAATATCCTGCCAGCCCGCCAATCTCCAGAACATTTTGTGCCTTGATAGTCTTTAATAAAAACTGAAGAAAGAGACCTTGTTCCTCAGAAATCCAAATTTCTGGAATATCTCTTTGAATGGTTTCTGCTTTTAATTTTTTTAAAAACTCATCCTCGGCAGAGAAATTTTCTATTAAATATTGATTTATTTCATCCGTAATTATAGTTGGTCTCGATGACATATTTTATGTGTATTAATTGTTTGGAAAATGATTAGACGCAAAATTATAACATATTGAAGAATTAATTCTTACTTTTCGTTCTTGGCAAACCAAGTCAAGGGGTTGAACTGCTCATTGGATACTTTTAATGTAAGTAATACCCCAATAACTCCAACAACAATATCGGCAAGCCAAGCCGAAAGAACGGGGGGCAACATTCCTCTGTCGGCAAGTTTTTCACCACCAATCAAACATACCCAATATATTACATAGAAGCCAAGCGATGTGGCGGCACTGATTCCAAAGTTCCCGCCCCTTGTGATAATGCCCATCGGTGCACCCACGAAAATAAAAATTAGACAAGCCAGCGGAAGAGAGAATTTCTTCTGCACCTCGACTTCGTACTGGCTAGCTTTTATGAAGTATTGCCTTTGTCTGTTAATGTCTGAGCGTATGTTTGAACCAAGAAAACTTAGTCTACGCTCGGCTCTTCTGGCAATTTGAGCCTCTGTGCTTCTGTTTTTATTAGGAGGGCTTGGCTTCGAGATTTTTTCTTTGCTTGGAATTCCACTGAAAAGATAATCAAGATGCTCATTTAATTTCTGGTGCACCCTTGCTCTTGCACTAGATTCAGAAACTCTTGCATTGTCTCTAATTTCTCGCATCTGAGCAAGGTTGAGCTCCCTTTGCCCCTTTGAGATTTGGTTAGTGTCCGATCTTTCAAGGGCAAATCCTTGGGCATCTGAGCGAATAATATATTCAGAAAAATTAATTATCCTGTATTTATTCACATCACCCACCGCCGATTGGTGTATTTCGCCGTTCCAAAGTGTGAGTATCATTTTAGAAAAAGATGGATTAAATGTAATTGAACCAGAATCAGAAGAGATAACCGTGGATTTGGTATTGTCCTTCCTATCATAGATTGTGACCCCAGTCATAATCCCAGAGAGCGAATCGACTTCTCTTGAAAGCACAGTCATTCCTTCCAAATCGACTGAGAATTGTCCAGACTCGAGAGCAAATGTAGGCTTTTTCTTTTTTATATCTCTTAGCAAGGCTTTGGCTTTTATATTTGATTGTGGAAGAACAACATCGGTAAACCAGAACATAGCTCCGCTCAGAATAATACCAAAGATAATCACCGGCATCATCATCCTCAGCAAGCTCCCACCAGATGCCTTCAGCACCGTCACCTCATGGCTGGCCGACATATTCCCAAATGTCAAAAGAGAACCAAAGAGCATTCCCATCGGTACAGCTATAATCAGCATCCACGGGATGTTCAGAGCAACAAGCTGTATTATCACAAAATTGTCCAAACCCTTGCCCACCAAATAATCCAATTTCATCATAAGAAACTGCATTAGGAAGAGAAACACCACAACTGCAGTCCCAAAAATAAAAGGACCAGCCAGCGTCTTTAAAATATATCTATCAATCTTATTCAAAATTTGTCTTTTATAAAATTCTTTGGTAAATTTGCGGTCTTGAGTTCTATTCAAGATTTTATTTTTACAAAAATATACAATATTCAATAAATAGTTAAGAAAAAACAAAGCTCTGGAGTAAATAAAAAATGTATTTTGCAATCTCTATTATATTAATACTATTGTCAGTATTGCTAGTTGGCATTGTGTTAGTCCAACCTGGCAAAGGTGATATGATTTCTGGAATCAGTGGAATCAGTGGTCAATTCAATTCAATTCTGGGTTCGAGTGCCGCTTCAACATTTCTAGTGAAGTTCACCTGGGGGCTTGCCATTGCCATTGGTGTACTCATTCTTATGGCAAATATTTTCTTTGTCAAAGATGGGCAAACATCCACTGTAATCAAAGCACCGACCGAAGGTATGTCAGTGCCGATAAACGCTGTGCCAATAAACCAGCCTCCACTTCCGTCGCCTGTTCCGGTTGAGCCTAGCCAAAGCCCAGAAGAGCCTGCACCTTCGGAGTAAATAAAAAATTAGTAATATAATAAATGGGCTTCTGGTGAAGGGTAACTTTCCGAGAATCTTTTTTAATGGAGAAATAAAAATGAAATATTTACTTAGCCTTTTGATAGTGTTTAGTTTTTCTTTCCAACCACCGCCACCTGACAAACCGGCCTATAGAATATTTACAAAAGATGCTGTCTTGAGTTCTTACAGCGAAATGATGGATGCCAGCTTGGCATCCGATCTCATTTTCTTTGGAGAACTGCACAATAATCCTATTGCCCATTGGCTCGAGATTGAGATGATAAAGTCTCTTGATGCGGGCGAAGAGCGTTCTTTGAAAATTGGAACGGAAATGTTTGATTCGGACAAACAAGGTGTCATCGATGAGTATTTGCTTGGTCTGATACGAGAAAAAGATATTGCCACATCAATCAAAACCCCCAGCAATTACAAGACAGATTACCTCCCCATCTTGAGATATGCCAAAGAAAATAATATACCATTTTTTGCAACCAACATCCCACGCAGATATGCCTCCAAGGTGGCTCGAGAAGGTTTCTCAGCGCTTGATTCGATTGCAAAGATTTTCCCAAAGAGTTTAGAAAACTTGCCATCAAGACCAATTGAGGTAGATCTAGAACTTCCGCTCTATAAGGAAATGGACAAGATGGGCGAGCGGATGAAAAGCCACGGGATGGCTCACATGACAGAGGCTCAGGTGTCCAAAGACGCAACCATGAGCGGAAATATACTAAAAGAAATTGGAGATGGTCAGTATTTTCATTTCAATGGTTCCTACCACACAAAAGACTACGAGGGAATTATCTGGTTCATCAACAAGGCACGGCCTGGGCTGAAAATCATTTCCATAACAACGGTCGAGCAAGACAATCTCGACACACTAGATTCTTTGCACCAAGGCACCGCAGATTTTATTATTGTCATACCTTCGGCTATGACCAAGACGTATTGAGTTTTAATCCAACGGTATTATAATAGATTAATACTTTGCGGGGAATCCCATTTTCTCTAGCCATGAGCGTATCTTGTCGCTTGTAACACCTTTTGGTCTTAACCTCAGATACTCATTGAAATCATCGGCAGAATCTTGTTCATCTTCCATTGTTCTGAATGTGATGCCACGGTTTAGATAGGCATTGGAATTGTCTGAATCTAGTTCGATTGCCAGTGTGAAATCCTCCAATGCTTTTTTATAATATCTCATTTTGGAGTAAGCATTCCCACGACCAATATAGGCTTGGAGCAATTTATTATTGAGCGAAAGTGCTCGTGTGAAATCTTTTATAGCTTCTTTGTATCGTGAGAGATTCGAGTTTGCATTGGCTCTACCAAAATATGCTGTTGCAAACTGAGGAGAGATTTCCACGGCTTCGGTATAATCTGATATTGCAGCAATAAAATCTTTTCTATTGTATTGAGAATTTCCACGATTGAAAAAGTAATTTGCATTCTTAGAATTGTATGAGATTGCCTTTGTGTAATCTTCTACTGCTTGTTCAAATTTTTTTATTGAGAAATGTGCAAGCCCTCTGTAATTATAGGCATCTTCTTGATCGGGCTTGATTTTCACAACTTGGTCATAATCCAGAATAGCTTTGTCATGCTCTCTTAATTTGCTGTAAATCATTCCTCTGTAGTTAAATGCTAGAAATGAATCTGGGTCGAGGTTGATAGCTTTTGTGTAATCGGCAATCGCCTCACGGTATCTCTGCATATTGGCAAAAGCCAGCCCACGGGAAATGTATGCGGTGACATCTCGTGGAATAAGCTGAATCACTTTTGAATAATCTTCGATAGCATTGGAATAATCATGTAGTTCAAAGAATTTATTTCCTCTTTGCATATAAACTGGTGGATAAGAATTATTGAGTTCTATTGCATGGTCGAAATCTTCAAAACATTCTTTATTCTTTTTCTGACCAGCCCTTGCCATCCCTCTTTTAAACCAAGCAAAATGGAATTCGGGATTGATTTCAATAGCTTTATTAAAATCCTCTTCCGCTGTGGAAAATAGTTTAAGATCAAGATTGACCGAACCACGTTTGAAGTGAGCAAAAGAAAACGCTGGGTTCAGAGCTATGCTGTTTGAAAAATCACGTAGAGCATCCTTGAGCCTTCCTATTTGGTAGAGAGCTGAGCCACGCTTGAAATGACCAAATGCTGCTTGTGGATTGATATTTATTGATTTTGTATAACATTCTATGGCTCTGTCGAACTGCCCTTGATTGATTAGTTCGTCACCCTTGTCAAGCCAACTTTCGGCTTCTCTAATTTCGCTACTCATAATTAATCCAATTATTTTTAGATTAGACTGCAAATATCTAGCCAGAAATCTTTTAAATTGCAATTAAAACATTAACAAAAGGAAAATAAAATGAATTATAAACAAATCAACTCCTTACCAAAAGATATTGTACAAACTTTAGTGAATGGTTTTCTGCATGAAGACGCGCCAAGTGGTGACATAAGTTCTGAGAATATTTTCAATTCTGAACACAAATCTGCTACAGAAATTTCCACACGAGAAGATATTATCATCTCAGGTATTGCACTTTTCCCGTACTTTTTTGATAAATCATTTGAAATTAAATCCAATTTTAAAGACGGCGATTTTGTTGGAAAAGGAAAAATTATTGCGACTATAACTGGAAATACTATCAATATTTTAAAAGCAGAGCGAATCATTTTGAACCTGATGCAGAGAATGAGTGCTGTTGCGGGGCTGACAAACAAATATTATAAAATTGCAAATAAATATGATGTTAAGATTCTGGACACAAGAAAAACAACTCCAGGGCTTAGGATATTTGAAAAGTATGCCGTTGTTTGTGGCGGCGGTCACAACCACAGGTTTGATTTGTCCAGTGGCGTGATGATAAAAGATAATCACATCAAGGCCGCAGGATCGATTACAAAAGCGGTAGAAAAGTCAAGAGCGTCAGCTCATGGCAAGCCAATCGAAGTGGAGATTGATACATTTGCCCAGTTGAGCGAAGCACTTGCTTGCAATGTGGATATGATACTGCTAGACAACCTCTCGCCTGAGAATACAACAATAGCAATGACAATAATCCGCTCACATCAAAATGGTGAGAATGTTTTTGTAGAATCATCTGGTGGAATCACACTCCACACATTGGAAGATTATGCAAAGAGGGGAGTGGATGCGGTTTCGGTTGGTGCACTCACTCATTCGGCCGGCTCGGCAGATATTGGATTTGATTTTGTGTGACGAGTGGCTTGTGCTTTGTAAGTGAAATACAGTCAAGCATCCCTTCGCCCCATACTCCACGCGCGCGCGCCACGAATCATTTACAAGAAAAATCAAAGGTCATAGTTTATACCGCCGTAGAATGATGTCTTTGAACCCCAGAAGTCCTTGTCCTCATTGTCGGTAAATTTAAACTGCGAAAGTTGGAATCCAGTGGACAAAAAGAAATTTTGAAACAATCTAAGTTCTATCCCAGCACCGGTTCTGAACATTAGTATTGCTGGGTTTCCGCCAAGCCAAAAATCAATATACGTGCGTGCAAAATTATTAAATTTGTATAAATCACGATTTAAAAGTAGACCCGCTGTGACACTGGACTGTTGTTGAAATGTGACATCACCAGAGGCTAGGTCTCTGAACGTTTCTTTGAAAAAGTTTTCTTGTCTAATCTCTAGTCCAAGCCTTGTCTCCATGGAGTAGTTGTAAATTACTGAAAAAGAAATATTGTCATAATAGCTCTCTGTTTTTGGTGCAACAGAATATCCACTTATGTAAAGATTGTCGGAATATTTGTTTATTCTGATGGTAACCTTGTCAATATACTCACCAAGAGCTTTGTACTCACCTGGGAATCTATCAAGTTCATAGAGTCCATTTTCTTTCCTATAGTTTGTGGAAAAGAGTAGTCTAGTGAAGCTAATATTATTCTTTGCTATGCTTGAGAAATTTATAATATGATTTGAATTGTTGCTAGTGGCACCGGGCATATGATTTTGTTCATCAATGTCATTGGATGCAATGGGCTGATGTGATGAATTTTCTTGTGGCTCTTCTTGCGACTCTTCTTGCGATGGGGTAGAGGAATTGCTATTAGTAGAGTTAATTGTGCTATTAGAATTAACATATTTTATTTCACTTGGTAATTCTATTATAAGAGAAATTGGTTCTGTGTGGTTTAGGTGTTCGTGGCTAGCAAATTGATTTATTGTATCTTTTTCAGAGCCACTAAAATTAAACATTAAAAATGCAGTGACCGCCGATGAGACTATGGCTGTTGCAAACATTTTCAATCTAAGTGACAGCAAAGACAATAAAGGGACAGCCTTGCCGACTGGGTTATGTGCAAGTGACTCGATATTGAGTTCTGAGAATATTTTGTTTGTAGCCTCACGAGATGGGGCTATATCGAGTGCGTCTCTTTGAATGCCAAATTCGACGGCGAGGCTTTGTTTGAAATCGCCTCTGGCCTCGGCACTTTTTCCAAGAACACTAAACAATGATTCTTCATCTTGGATTGATATTGAGCCGTCAAGTAGCTCATTAAACTTTTCATTTATATTCATAATATTTTACCTCTGATCGTAAATTTCTTCTAAGTATGGTTTTAGGATTTCTTTGAGTTTATCTTTTGCTCTAAAGACTCTAGTTCGGGCTGCTCCTGTGGAAATACCACAAAGCTCTGATATTTCGTCGTAACCAAGACCGTTGTAAACTTTTAGAACTAGTGGTTCTTTGTACCGGTCATCGAGTGTGTCGAGTGCAATGGAAACCAATTTTATCATTTCTTCTTTATCTGCGTCTTTATATGTTTTATAAACATTGAGTACACTGGAAATATCAACAAATATTTTTGTGTCTCTTTTTACGTTAAAGCACAAATTTCTTGCAAATGAGATGAGCAATGAGTTGATCGATGTAAATCTATAGCTGGGAGCATTTTTATAAAATCTAACAAAGACCTCTTGGAATGCGTCCTCTGCCTTTTGCTTATCACCAAGGACTTTTAAACAATAGGCAAATACTCTGCGTGAATATCTATTGTAGATTTCTGTGAAAGCTAGCTTACTCTCATCAGAAGTCCCGTCTAGAAACTCGAAAAGCTCTTTGTCGCTATAATTTAAATAGTTATTTGTCATATCAATCCCTTCTTATTAAGAAAGAACACATTTTATTGGAAATGTTACAATTTATTTTTAATTTTCCTATAATAAGTCTGGAAACGGATAAGAAATGATATGAGTGTAATTAAGATGAGCAAACAAAAGTGGCATGCTTTTTTTATATTGCAGACTTAGTTTGGTTCAATTATTGAGAAAACAAAAATGTTAGTAGAAATATCTAATTTATCTGAGACAATTTCCCAAGATCTTTTAAAGATTAATTCAAGCGAGTCTGCAGAAAAATTCAAGATAAAACATCTTGTCAAAAAAGGGACGCTCCAATCACTGTTTAACAAAATGAAAGATGTAGCCAAGGAAGAAAAAAGAGAGATTGGCAAAGAGTTAAACATACTCAAGAAAAATACTGAGAAGCAATTCAAGGAAAAATATCAGTCTTTTGCTCAGAGTTCAAATATTAGAAAATTAGATCTTTCTCTGCCCGGAAGAACAAATCAAAAAGGCACACGGCATCCCGTCGGTCAAACAATAAAGCAAATGATTGAAATTTTCCAGGATATGGGATTCTCAGTCGCCCGTGCCAACGACATCGAAGATGGCTACCACAATTTTGACGCTCTAAACTTCCCTCCAGAACATCCCGCAAGAGATATGCAGGACACTTTTTTCATCACAGATCCATTGGCAAATGAGGATGCAAAAGAAAGAGAGTTGGTATTGAGAACCCACACTTCGGCTGTGCAGATTAGACTAATGGAAAGTATGGAAGCGCCAATTCG